>NZ_JBMLRC010000141.1:0-9708 GCF_049241225.1 Emticicia sp. | reverse complement strand
ATCGGCGTGCTTTATACCTACTTTACTGGTAGCTATAATCTACTCGGTTTTATTCCTACCGAAAGCCTAAAATCGAGCTATGGTTTCTTGATTGGTTCGATATTTTCGGGCGTTGTAGGTACTGGTTTTTACCCACTCATGGGCAATAGAGTTTGGTGCAGATTTGGTTGCCCGCTGGCGGCTTATCTTGGAATAATACAAAGATTCAAATCGAAGTTTAGAATCACAACCAATGGTGGGCAATGTATTTCGTGTGGCAACTGCTCAACGCACTGCGAAATGGGAATAGATGTACGTGCTTACGCCCAAAAAGGACAAGACATCGTGCGTTCGTCGTGTGTAGGATGTGGAGTTTGTTCGGCAGTTTGTCCACGTGGCGTTTTAAATCTCGAAAATGCCGAAACTGGTAGTCGAGTAATGATTGCTCCTGATGTGTTGTTGGGAAATTTGATGGAGAAATAGAAAATGACTCTCATCCATTTACATAGTTTCCAAATATATTGGTAGTTCGTATTTTGTGTGTAATATTAATATAATTATAGTTATTATAAAAAAAATCTATTTTATATGTTGTAAATTACAACATTTATGTTAAATTTGGTTTTACGACAATACTTATAACCAAATTTACCAATGAAACGCTTTATGCTGTTCCTCTGGGTTTATCTCGGAGGATTATCTTCTATTTTTGCACAGCAAGTGCTTCTTCAAGGTTTTTATTGGGATTACCCAAAGACAGGACAAGGCTATAATTGGTCTGATACCCTTAAAAGTAAAGCCCCCGAACTTTCTGCCGCAGGCTTCACGCACATTTGGTTTCCTCCGTTTGCAGGTAATGGCAATAAATCGGGTGGCTATGACCCTAAAGATTTGTTTATTGGCCAAAACTCCACCCAAACATCGCTTGGCACCAAGCAAGAAATCAAAGATATGGTTGCCACCTTCATGGCAAATAATCTCAAGCCGGTGGGCGATATGGTGTATAATCATCGTGATGGAGGAAACCCCGAAGCCAATAATGCAGTAAAAGAATATATGTTGTTTTATGCAGGGCGAAACGATGGATTTTGCCCTGGTACTTCTTATAAATCACCGTTTCCATCTGACCGTGTGCGAATGATTATTCCGATTGGTGGTTCAACTGGTTTAGGTACTGGTACATACTACGTAAGTATTGGCTCACGCTCAGGAGGATATGTTGGCAAGAAAATTATGTTTTTTGCCACGACCACTAAGGCAGGTGGCGGACAAGCATGGGAGTTTGTGAATGGTTGTAGCCCGAGGAATACGGCTATAACGGTTAGTAACGATATTGCTGCTTCGGGTGCTGAGTATGTAGCGAATTTGAAGCAGGGCTACTGGAATACGTTTGATTTTACGAATGACATTGATGAATTTAAGATAACGCTCAATGCTACCGACTTTAATGCAACGGGCGATACACTGGTGATTCAAGCAATAAATCTATGTGGTGATTATACTGACCATAGAATTTCGAAAATTTGGTACACAGGTCAAAATACTGATATTGCCAATCCATCAAATTGGAATTCAGCGGCCTACAAAGTTCAGTTTCAGACTTATACTGATTTTACTGGCCTGCCGAGTGGACGTGGTGGGAGTAACTGGAAATCATTCAGACCCAACTGGAATGAAGGTGGAGCCAGTACAACAGGAGGTGCTACAACTACGTGTTTAGGACCGCAGTGGAGTATGCAAAGTTTAGATTATTTTTACGACTACGACCATAATCAAGCAATGGCTCGTGATACACTTATTGCTTGGACAAAATGGGCTTATGATGAACTGAACGTGAGAGGACTGAGAATGGATGCTATCAAGCATTTTGAAGCAAATTTTATCGGAAAAATGCTTACAGAAATGTATAACTCGAATAAAATTCCAGATTTGGTAGTAGGAGAGTGGTACGGACAGGAAAACCCTGCCATACAAAATTGGGTAGCTGATGTAAATGCTTCGATGAGTGCGGCGGCTCGAGGTGCTATCAAACCAAAAGTATTTGATTTTGCTCTGCGAGACGCCCTCAAACAAGCCTGCGATAATGGTGCCGATGCTCGAAATGCGTTTTATAATAGTTTCAGAGATGCTCGTGGAATGAGCGGTTTCAACTTAGCAACCTTTGTCAATAATCATGATTTCAGAAGTTCGAATCAAACTTTTGGTGATGCTTTGATTTGGAAGAATCCGATTTTGGCGTATGCCTATATTCTTACAAATAACCAATTGGGTGTACCTACCGTTTTTTATCCTGATTATTATGGATATCCTGCACACAATACAACTTACGGATCGGATACTTACAGTTTTGATTACCATCCTACGGGTTTGCAACCTTTGAAAAAAGAAATTGACCAACTTTTACAAATTCAGAAACGCTTCATCAACGGCTCGCAGACTGTGCATTATTTGAATCATTATGGTGGAGCGTTGAATCCCGTTCCTTCACCGAATTTCTATCAAAAAGGCAAACACTGGCGAAGTTTGATTTACCAACTTGACTCTACGGGAAGTGCAGGAAAACGAGAGGTAATAGTAGCCATCAACTTTGATGATGATAGCTTGAAAGTCAATCATCTAATTGCCAATACGAGTCGTTATCCAGCAGGAACTAAGTTTACAGATATTCTTCAGAAATCATCTACTTTTATGACTGCAACTGATGCTCAAAATCGAATTTTTATTTCGTTACCTCCCAAAAGCTATACCGTCTATATACAAGGTGAAGCACCCTGTTTTGGCTATAGTCTAACCAGAAAACTATCAAGCGGTAATATATTAAAATTTGAATCGCCTGATACGATTTCAGCATCAAATTCGCTGGAAAATGGAGCAAACATCAAATATGATGCCTCCAAGAAAATTTTATTAAACCCAGGATTTAAAGTTGATTCGGGAGCAATCTTTGAGGCTTTTATTGATGGGTGTGGTGGCGAGAAATAACTACAAAAGAAATATTACAAGTCGGTACAAAACTATTATTTATAACTTTATGAAGAAGAGTATTATCCTTTTCATTACGCTTATTGTTTGCTCTATTTATACATTCGCACAGCAACAAAACAACAGTGATAGAGGCATCTATGAGTCATATGTGATATTGAGTAAGAATGGAGGCTCACCAACATATTATGATTTGCAAACCGACCAAGCGGCCAATCCGAATTTTGGAGGGTCGTTGGGTGTTTTCGGAGTTGGATGTTCGTTGGTCATAAACGGAGGGCAAAACAATACATATAAATGCAATGGCTGTAATATTTTGAATGGTAGTTTTAATTATGCCATTTATCCAAGTGGCGGTAGTGCTACTTCATTTTCGAGTTTTGTACTTGGCTTTGCCTCGAATGATGCAGGAGGTTGCGGAGGAAACCAGACTTGGAGAAATAATTCGCAGAATATCAATGTTTTAAATGGATTAACCCCTGGAACTTATGTAATAGAAATCTATACGCAAAATCCATTCGATGGTTGTGGGAGTGGTATAATGTTTTCTAGTAATAATGGATCAAACTATAGAGCTACATTTACTGTAATTGCTCCACCAACTTTGCCGACGAGTGCTTCGGTGTGTTTGGGGAGTTCGGTATCGCTTACAGGCTCGTGTACGAATGGTACGCCTAAATGGTCAACGGGTGAAGAAGCCAACACGATTTCTGTTAGTCCAACCACAACTACAACTTATACAGCTACTTGTAAGACCGCCGAAGGCTGCGAAAGTGCAACGAGTTCGTCAGTTACTGTAACTGTCAATAGCGTAAGTATTGTAGCACATCCTGTAACTCAGTTTGATTGCGAGCCTAATAGTATTCGGTTTTTAGCCAATGCAAGTACAACAAGCCTTGGTGCAGGAAGTACGATTATTTATCAATGGGAAAGGAGGCTGCCTTCGGAGACAAATTTTAGTACATTGACGAATAGTGCTACTCCGATTGTCTTCTCTGGCAATACATTACAGATTTCTCCAACTGGTAGCCCAAATGTTACAGGTACACAGGTAAGATACAAAGCAACTGATGGTAATGGTTGTTCTGCTACTTCTAATCCTGCTACATTATACTTAAATAATGTCGGAACAATCTCAAATACAGCTATTTGCGAAAACACAAACTATTCTCTGATAGTCCCAGTAGCTTCAGACGTACTTGCCAATGTTGCGAGTTATCAGTGGGAGGTTTTAGACGCAAGCACTAACACTTGGGGAAATGTTAGTAACGGTGGGGGGATTTCGGGAGCTACTGCTCAGACATTAAATTTTACAGCTATTCCGTTCTCACAAGATGGAAAAAAATACCGCTGTCGAGTTATTTTTAATGTGAGTGCCAATAATGATAACGACGGTTCGATAAATCAAGGGCCTGCTACAACTTGCCCACGTACTTCGGCAGAAGTCACGCTGAATGTAAAACCAATACCAACCGTTCCTGCAATTGTTACTGCCTCTCCACAAAATCTCTGTTTGGGGGCTTCGGTGACATTAAACTCGACTGGTTGTTCGGCACAAGGTGGTACAACCTCTTGGTATGAAAGTGGGGTTGTGGTTTCCACCAATGCAATCTATACATTTACACCTTCGGCAGTAGGTTCAAAAACTTATAGAGCTACCTGTACGAAAAGTGCTTGTGAAAGTGCGTTTTCGACCGACCTTGTGGTGAATGTTAATCCTGTTCCAGTAGCTCCACCAGTTTCCATCAATCCTGCTTCGGCAGTTGTTTGTCAAGGTGCTACGGTTGTTTTGACCGCAACGAGAGAAACAGCTTCAAATACGCTTAGGTGGTATAGACAGGCCCTTGGTGGTTCGAGTGTTTCTATTGCAACCAATCGAACAGTGCCAGTTGGTGAGGTAATTCCTACAGACCCAAATACCCCTGGAATTGTGAGTTATTGGACAGAACAAGAAAATACATTTGGTTGTAAAAGTTTACGCACACAAACTGATTTTACCGTAAACCCTACACCTTCAGCACCGACTGTTACGACTCCTATCAATTATTGTCAAAATGCTCCTACAAGTAATTTATCAGCAACTGCAACAGGAAGTAATGCTTTGCTGTGGTATGGTACGAGTTCAACGGGCGGTGTTTCGAGTGCTTCTGCTCCTTTGCCAACCTCAACCTCGCTGGGTACAACTACCTATTATGTGAGTCAGAGAAACAGTTATGCTTGTGAAAGTGCAAGAGCCGCTATAAATGTTATTGTAAATGCTATTCCACCTGTTCCGACTACAACTACAACTATTAGTTATTGTAAAAATAGTCCTTCAACATCACTTATTGCTTCTGCCACAGGTTCTAACTCATTGGTTTGGTACGATGAAAATGATGTGATTTTAGCCACAGCTCCTACACCTAATACTGCTACAGTTGGAACACAGATTTTTAAAGTGAGTCAAAAAAGCCCATCACCGGCTAACTGCGAAAGTCCTAAAGTAACGATTACAGTAACAATCAACGATTTACCCCTTGCACCAACTGTATCGACTCCCGTAAATTATTGCCAAAATGCTACTCCTGTTGCTTTGTCGGCCGTTGCCACTGGTTCGAATACTTTACTATGGTATGGCACGAACGCAACAGGAGGAAGTTCAAGTGCTACCGCCACTATTCCAGCCACCAACACAGCAGGAACTACAAGTTACTATGTGAGTCAGAGAGATGTCAATAATTGCGAAAGCCCACGTGCAAAAATTGATGTAGAGGTTACGGCAAATACTACGGTTGCTATTGCTGGTACGAATGCTTTTTGTATGATAGGTGTTTTGAATTCTGCTACAACTTTGACCGCAAATCCTGCGGGGGGCAATGGTACATATACTTATCAGTGGCAGAATTTAGGTGGAGTTATTGCTTCGGCTACCAATCAGACTTACGAAGTAAATAACACAGTGCAATCAGGAAGTTCGGATACCTATAAAGTTACGGTAAATTCAGGAAATTGTACAGCTACGGCAAATATTACTGTATCGAAACAAGGATGGGCAGATGTTCCGAGTGTTTCAGGAAACACTCCAGATATTTGCGGAAGTGGTTCTAAAACTCTTTCTGTGGTTAGTCCATTTGGAACGAATTATAAATGGTATTCGGAAGCCACAAGTCTGAGTCCGATAATTACAGGAACGAGTTTTATTACACCAACGCTTACAACAACGACTACGTATTATGTAGCTCGTGAACAGCAAATTACGGCTAATTTAACTTGTCAGACAGTCAGAACGGCTGTAACAATTAATGTAAGTGTAATTCCTGAAACTCCAGTTATTGTCAATTCAGCAAATAAAACGACATTCTGTAATAATGAGTCTGGGTTTAGTTTATCTACGACATGTACGGCAGGAAATCCACAGTATCGCCTAAATAATGGAAGCTGGACAAATGGAGGTTCGCTTACTATAACTCCTTCGAATTATACCAACGCCACAACATTAACTTACGAATTTAAATGTGTATCAAATACAAATTGCGAAAGCTCAACCACCTCTGCAACTTTACAGATTAATCCTGTGCCTAGCCCACCCACTGTCACTGGAAATACAATTATTTGCGAAGGAAATGCTACGAATCTCATAGCAAGTGGATGTACAGGAACAACAGTATGGTCAAATGGAAGTACAGGTGCGATCTTAATGGTCTCTGTGTCAGGAACATACACTGCTATCTGTAGGGTGAATGGGTGTGAAAGTTCGGCATCATTGGCCCAAACAATTGTTGTTAATCCAAGACCAATAGCACCCATTATTTCATCTGATGATGCAGATAATACAGTATGTGTTGGAACAATAGTTAAACTAACAGCTGATGGATGTACCGGTTCGGTTATCTGGTCTAATGGAATCATAGGGAGTACCATACCTGTTGCTTCTTCGGGCACTTACGCCGCTTTTTGTCGATTAGAAAGTTGTGATGGCCCGCTGTCATCTGTTCAGACAATTGTAGTTAATCCGTTAACTGCTCCTCCAAGTATCACATCCGATGATGCAGATAATACAGTTTGTGAAGGAACAAGTATAAATTTAACGGCAAACGGATGTACTGGATCAGTGATTTGGTCGAATGGTGCAACGACATCTACAATAACTGTGTCTAATTCAGGAACCTATAATGCTCGTTGTACATTGAATGGTTGTACGAGTGCTGTTTCTACAACACAAAACATAATAGTAAATCCAAATCCAACAATTACAGTCACTCCTTTAAATAGTATTTGTAGTAACACTACTTTTGTTAATTTACAATACACGATAACCACTAATGATCCAAATAGATATAGTCTGACGTCAACAATGCCAGACTTTATACCAGTTTCGGATGCGTTGCTACCTGTTTCCCCAATAAATATTATTATTCCGTCTGGTAAAACAGGTAATCATACTTTTACGCTCAATGTAAAGAATAGCACAACTAACTGTGCAAGTTCGCAAACTTTTAGCATAACTGTTTTACCTGCTTTGATTGGAGGTAGTATAGAAACTTCATCAAGCACTGTTAATTGCTCTGGCTATAACGCGGGTGTAATTTCGAATGTTAGTGCAGCAAGTGGCGGAAAAACTGCTTATGTCTATCAATGGCAATCATCAACAGATAATCAAAATTTCACAGATATCGCTGGAGAAAATCTTACTACTTATAATCCGCCCGCCATTACACAAACAACTTTTTACCGAAGAAAAGTAACCGATGCTTGTGGGGTAGTGGCTTATTCATCAAATGTGCATCAAATTCAAATCGTACCTGACCCACAGATTACGATTACAGATGTCGCCGACCGTATAATTTGTTCGGGAGGAGTTTTAAATTTGGAGGCAGCAGTAATAGGTGGTTCGGGAACTTGCACTGCCACTTGGGAGTCAGCTACAACGCTATCGGGAACTTATTCAGTTGAACAAACTGGAGGTTTAAGTTTTTCTAAAATGCTTACCAATGCATCTTCAAGTCCATCAGTAAGATATTACAGAGTAAACTACTCATGTACTGGCACAGGCTCAAGTGCTTGTAATCAATCGGTTTCGAGTCCGGTAAAAGTTACAGTAAATTACATACCGGCTGCTCCAACAGTTTCAGGTAATTCAAGTATTTGTGAAGGTAGCTCTACTACCTTAACAGCTAGTGGCTGTGCAGGTACAGTTACTTGGAGTAATGCTACGACAGGAAGTACTTTAATTGTTTCAACAGCAGGTACTTATAGTGCAACATGTACCGAAAATTCATGTACGAGTTTATCATCAAATATTCATTCCATCACGGTTAATCCAATTCCCAATGCACCAACCGTTATTTCTGATGATGCTGATAATATTGTTTGTGCTGGAACGAGTATCCAATTAAGTGTAAGTGATTGTGCTGGAACAGTTGTTTGGTCGAATAATGCGAGTGCAACCTCAATAAGTGTTTCAGCATCAGGCACTTACAATGCTATATGTGTGGTGAAAGGTTGTTCGAGCGTACCATCTACAAAACAAACAGTTGTAGTAAATGCTATTCCATCAGCACCAATAATATCTGGAAATACAAGTATTTGTGCTGGTAACTCAACCACCCTCACAGCAAGTGGGTGTTCGGGAATTGTGGTTTGGAATACGGGTGTCACCAATAGTGCCTTAAGTGTCTCAACAGCAGGTACTTATAATGCTACTTGTACCGTAAATGATTGTGTGAGTCCAGTTTCGCAGACCACAACTATTTCTGTAAATTCAGTACCAATTGCACCCACAATTTCGGGTAATACCAGTTTTTGTGTGGGAAGTTCGACCACACTAACGGCCAATGGGTGTGCTGGTGTGATTACTTGGAATACGGGAGTAACAGGAAGTACATTAAACGTCTCATCAGCAGGAACTTATAGTGCCACCTGCACCGAAAATTCATGTACAAGCCTTGCGTCTTTGGTGCAAACTATAAGCTCAAACCCATTGCCAACAATCTCATTGGGAACAGTCAGTAGCCTCTGCAATATTGCTACGACTTTTGAGCTTCCATTTACTTCACCAACAAATAATCCTGATAAATATAGCTTGACTTCAACGATGCCAGATTTTGTGGCAGTTGCTGAAACCAATCTTCCATTATCTCCAATCTCGGTAATAATTCCAGCAGGTAAAACGGGTAATCAGAATTTTACATTAAACATTAAAAATAGTTCGACTGGTTGCGTCGGTACGCAAACTTTCAGTATCAATATTTTGCCAGCATTGAACGGCGGAAGCATAGAAACATCATCAAGCACTATTAATTGTTCGGGCTATAATGCTGGGGCGATTTCGAGTGTAAGTTTAGCCAGTGGCGGAAAGTTAGATTATGTGTATCAATGGCAAAGCTCAACAGATGGAACGAATTTTACAGATATAGTTGGAGCAAATTCAACGACCTATGACCCGCCAGCCTTAACCCAAACGACTTATTACCGAAGAAAAGTGACAGATGCTTGCGGAGCAGAGGCTTTTTCATCGAACGTGCATCAAATACAAATCGTACCTGACCCGCAAATTACAGTTGTAGATGCAAGCGACCGCACAATTTGTTCGGGCGGAAATATTAGTATAGAAGCTACGGTAATCGGAGGTTCGGGAACATGTACACCAACTTGGCAATCGTCAACGACTCCATCGGGAACATACACCAATGAGCAAGTTGGTGGATTAAACTTTACCACAACTTTAACAAACAGTACTACTGCCGCAATTACGAGATACTACCGAGC
>NZ_JBMLRC010000140.1:5086-8882 GCF_049241225.1 Emticicia sp. | reverse complement strand
TTTGCTCGAAGAAAAACAACTCTCGGGTGTGGTGGAATATCAAAAACAACTTGTTGGCGAAGCCCTAAAATAGCGAATGAGTATGTTCGAGTTTCGGCACTTCGGTAAGCTACCGGGGTAGCACCTGCCCCCACTTCCACAAACCATTCAGCTGCTATCTTCGAAGGAGCAGATTTACACTTTACACTTACTCGTTTATTGATTCCTTTACGTAGATTATTAATTAAATAGTTATAAGTTACCGAAACAGGTAGCGAAACTCCGCCGCCGTTTGCAACCTCTCCAACCCCTGTATCTTTTCCTCCAGGAATGAAACCTAATCCGCCTCTTAATGACAAAAAACTATTTCTCCATCTGACAGGCAAATATTCAATATTCACTGACCCCAACGGACTAATAGCAAACGATTCGGCCATAACTGCCGTCCGATAACGTGTACGATACATTATTTGAGCATTAGTTGTCTCAAATAATGTCACTAAAATGATGAGGGTTAGAAAATACTTCACTCGATTATAGGATTACGTCAATTTAAGTAAGATAAAAACGTGCCAAAATATATCTGCTAAACAATATTTTGTAATTTTCTAACCAGTTTCTCATTTGAAAACGAATTTTAAGCTTAAAAAATTACAATATCAAATGCTTAATCATAAAAAAAGACGAGTTACCTCGCCTTTTTTATACATACGTTTGAATATTACTTACAGATTTCTGACTAATTCCTTTTGCTTTTCGGTCAATCTAAACCTGTCTCCGTAAGTATCAGCCAAACGCTCGACTTCTTTCAAGAAAGCTTCTTTTCCTACAAATTCAGGAAAATTGAGTGTTCCACCCGCATACGGAGGGAAGCCCCAAGCCAAAATCGAACCGATATTTCCATCTAATTTTGTCATCAAGACACCTTCATCGAAGCAGCGAATGCATTCTACCACCTGACGATACAGCAAACGCTTCTTTACTTCTTCTACATCGGGTTGGGTTTCTGAAACAGGAAAATACTCGGCTAAACCTTCCCACAAATACTTCTTTCCGCCCTCGGGGTACTCATAAAAACCTTTTTTGTTTTTCTTACCGAAACGCCCTAAATCTTCGACCATCATTCGAGTTACTTGATAAGCACCATCGTCTTCGGTCAATGCCCCATCGGCAATGCTTTGCTTAGAAATCTTCAATGCTAAATCTAAAGCCACTTCATCCGAAACCGCTAAAGCCCCCACTGGCATTCCTGCATTTTTTCCGGCGTTTTCAATCAAAACTGGGTCAACACCGTCTTTCAACAGAGCAATACCTTCGGTGGTGTATGTGCTAAAACAACGAGAAGTATAAAAACCACGAGAATCATTGACAACGATTGGCGTTTTACGGATTTTCTTCACAAAATCAACTGCCAATGCTACGGCATAATCAGAAGTTTCTTTCCCGCGAATCAGCTCAACCAACATCATTTTATCAACTGGCGAGAAGAAGTGAATCCCGATAAAATTTTCGGGTTTTGCAGAAGCCTTTGCCAAACCTGTAATCGGAATTGTAGAAGTATTTGAAGCAAATACGCCGCCTTCGACCAACATGGGCTCTGCTTCTTTAGTAACAGTTGCTTTTAGCTCACGGTTTTCAAAAACAGCCTCAATAATCAAATCACAACCTTGCAAATCAGCCACTTCGGCCGTTGGTTTTATCAAATTCAATAGTTTTTCACCTTTATCGGCAGTCGTTTTTCCTCGTTCGATACCTTTTTGTACCAATCCTCTCGAATAATCTTTACCTTTTTCGGCCGCTTCAATAGTAATATCTTTCAAAACAACTTCAATTCCTGCCATTGCCGATACATAAGCAATACCTGCTCCCATAAAACCAGCTCCTAAAATACCGAGTTTCTTCACATCAGTAGCAGGAATATCTTTCGGGCGACTTGCACCTTTATCGGCTTCATTTTTACCTAAAAACATTACTCCAATCAGGTTTTTCGCTTCACGAGAAGTAGCAACTTTCACGAAATAACGAGCCTCAATCGGAATTGCACGGTCCATATTTACTTGCAAACCTTCATATACGCATGAAAGAATGGCAATCGGAGCGGGATAATTTCCTTTGGTTTTATCCATAATCATGGCTGTTCCACCTGCAAAAGTTCTCATTCCAGTTGGCGACTGCACATTTCCGCCTGGTACTTTGAAGTTTTCACGAGCCTTGATTGCTCCAGTTTTTTTATCAAACTCATCCCACGGCTGAATGGCCTTCGGGTTTGCCAAAATCCATTTCATGGCTTTCTCCATCATTTCTTCACGAGTAGCCGCAATATCATTGACCATGCCATAACCTAAGGCTTCTTTAGGCGAAATTCGCTTACCTTCAACCATTAGCATCAGAGCAGCTTCCATACCGATTAGACGAGGCAAACGTTGCGTACCACCACCGCCCGGAAGCAAACCAAGTTGAACTTCAGGCAAGCCAATAACGGCTTTTGGATTATCAAGAGCAATGCGATAATGACACGATAAACAAACCTCGTAGCCACCACCTAAAGCCGTTCCGTTCATTGCCGCAACCACTGGCTTTCCGCAAGTTTCGAGTTTACGGAAAATAGCATTGAAATTGAGCGAAAATTGGTGCATTTCGCTCTGGTCTTTGCTATTATTACGCAAAATCATCTTTACATCTGCTCCCGCAATAAATTCATTTTTTTCGGAAGTGATGATGATTCCTTTGACTTCGGAGTCAGCATAGGCTTTTTCAAGATGCCCCTCAAATTCAGGAATCGAAATATCATTCATAACGTTCATCGGCGAAGTGGTCATGTTCCAACTGATAATCGCCACGTTGTTTTCTACTTTATAGTTAATTTCCATTAGATGGTTGAATATATGTTGTTTGTTGTAAAATCAAATTTGCTTTTTTTAAGTCCTTTTCTCTACCAAATAGCTTAAATATTCGATATTGTTCGGCCAAAGTTGGAATTTTCACGCTCAATTTTTCATTGATTACAACTTCTTGCCAGTCATTAATTCTTAGTATTTGCCATTTATTTTCATAAAAAACTTTCAATTCACCCATTACTTCGATAAGTATCTCGCCAAATCGGAATCTTCCAAAATTCGATAGAAACTTATCAGCGTGAGCAGGCGAATAAGCTTCTAATTTATTAGTTTGCCAAAGCTGTTTTAAAAAGTCGGCATCACGATTTGAGGTCAATAAATCAATATCATCAATACTTTCAAGCTGAATCCCCGCTAATACCAGAGCAGAGCTTCCAACAACCCAAAATGGGTCTTTCAGATGATTTAAATCTTCTGAAATATGCGTGATTGATTCTTTAATCTTTTCTAACATAAATACCGTATGCTTGCATACTATTTGCAAATATAAAAAATATGTTTAATTTTATTTTGTTATTTTTGCTAAATAATCAGCTAATATGGAAACCATGACATTGCATCCAACAAAAGCAAATACAGTCAAAAAGGTGATTGGCTCTCCACTGAGTAGTACAAATTTAAGCGATGACGAATTCTATGATTTTTGCCAAGAAAACGACAGTTTAAAATTTGAAAGAGACGAAAAGGGAAATATTATTGTTATGCCAAACACAGGTGGAGAAACTGGAATAAAGAATTCAGAAATTACGACTGAATTAACAATTTGGAATAGAATTGAGCGTAGTGGAAAAGTTTTTGATTCTTCTACTGCATTTCGCTTACCAACTTCAGCGGTGCGTTCGCCTGATGCTTCGTGGGTTTCTAACGAACGCTGGAATGGCTTGACAGAGAGCGAAAAAACAAAATTTCCTCCACTTTGT
>NZ_JBMLRC010000140.1:0-4986 GCF_049241225.1 Emticicia sp. | reverse complement strand
AATGGTTGCAGATTAGGTTGGTTGATAAATCCAAGCACTGAAACTGTTTATATCTACCGAGAGAATGGCGAAGTGCAAATCGTAGAAGGCTTCGATAAAAAACTTTCTGGTGAAAATGTACTACAAGGTTTTGAGTTTGATTTGAATATTCTGAGATAGTTTTTCGGTGGTTTTTAGTTCAGTCTATCACCGAAAAACTATATGTTTACTATCATATTTCTTGTGCAAACTGCAATCTAACTACCTCACTATCAATACTCAAAGAAGCAAATCTTCCACAGGGTATTGTCCAGTTTATGGCTTCGTGACCAACAGGGAAATCATAACAAATCGGATAATTATATTCGGCCGTATGTTCGGCGATGATTTCGTAGAAAGTTTTACCAAACGGCTCGTCATTTTCTTTTACATCCGAAAAATCTCCAACAATCAGGCCCGCTAAGTTTCTGAGCTTGCCTGCACGTTTTAGTTGAACCATCATGCGGTCGATGTTGTAGAGATACTCTGAAATATCTTCGATAAACAAAATTTTACCATCGGTATCTACTTCTGATTTTGAGCCGATTAGATGAGCTAAAATACAAAGATTTCCACCTACAATTTGCCCTGCTCCTGCTCCTATCTTATTGATTGACTTTGATGGAATGGTGTAGTCAATTTCTCTACCAAAAAGAAATGCTTCGAGTTTTTGAACCGAATCATAATCTCGCATGAACGTTTTAGGCATGGGTGCATGAAGACTCTGGAAACCCATCACTTGTAACTGCCCATGCACAGCCGTAATATCTGAGAAACCAATAAGCCATTTTGGATTTTTCTTAAATGCTGTAAAATCAACAGCATCAATGATTCTTGAACTTCCGTAGCCACCTCTGGCTGAAAAAACTGCTTTAATTTCTTGGTTATCAAGTTGTTGTTGAAAATCTCTCAAACGTATTTCGTCTGTTCCTGCAAAATTAAAATACGATGCACTTACCGATTCACCAACGATAACTTCTACGCCCCAGTTTTCTTGCATGAGGTTTATGGCGGACTGAATATCATCGGGATTTAACTTGCTGGCAAGAGCAACTATGGCTACTTTATCGCCTTTTTTTAGGTACGGAGGAGAAATTAATGAGTTCATTATTGTAGTTTTTTACCACGGAGGCACGGAAAAGCGGTACGCCGCCCGCACAGAGCTTCACGGAGTTGATTCTCGTAAGAATTTAAAAAATTAAGGATTCAAAGATACGAGGTCAAAATCATGTATTTTGCGTAAATCTAAAATATACCTTTCTTCACCATCGTTTTCGAGCATTGGTTTGAATTTTGCCCCCCAAACGAGTTCATCATTAAAGTATGAATGACGCTTATGAACCGCATCGGCAAAAGTATCGTCAATACCTTCGGTGGCAATCATAAATTCGGCATCTGATTCAGCAAGCGACTCGGCGGTTTCGCCATAAAGTGGGCTGTCTTCGGTTATGGCATGAACGATTGTCCAGTTGGTAGGAAAAAAATTAACTTTCGAGCGTTCGAGTGTTAGGCTGTAATATTGCCTGCTTCTAACACCATTTTTTTCTTCTACTTTAGAGAATACCAAACTCACACTCATATTAATGATTTGGTTACTTTTTTCATTAGCCATTCTAAACATAAAGGCATTGGTATCGAGATACGGAGCAATAATAGCATTTCGACTAAACAAAATTCGAGGGTTCGGGCGAGAAAAACGACCGTACAATAGACCTGTAATGATAGCAAACATCATTAAACCACTCAAGGCTTCAATACCCGCTACAAAGCTGGCAGCAAAACCAACGGGAGCAATTCGCCCATATCCAACCGTAGTGAGTGATTGTGCCGAAAAAAAGAAGGCATCCCAAAATTGAGAATGGGTATTGGTCATATCGACACCTGCTAAATGTTCGACGCCAATCAGGTAATATAAACCAGCAAAAATGAGGTTTAGTAATAAATAAACAAGGAGAACGAGCAAAATAAAAGTTCCCCAACGAACCGTAATTAAGCGATTATAAAGATTGAGCCAAGCCTCAAATGACTGTCCAACTCGCTTTACATTAAACTGTCCTGTGCCAGTAATCAGGCGGGTTTGGCGGTCGGTCATTTTAGTGCCGAAGCCTAAATCTTGCCGATTGCGTTCTTTTTCAACGAGGGAATCTTTTTTCTTCATAAATACATTGTGGTGCGAATCAGACTTCGACCGCATTCTGTTAGGATAGTTTTAAACAGAAAACACAATTTTACTATAAAAAAGTTTTCAAAGAAACACTACATCGTCAACTACTGATTCGCCGACGTCTTTGTTGATGAGGTCGAGCAGTTTGGTTTTTGCCATAAAAAGTTCTTGGCGAAGTGGCGAAGAGTCGATTCGGAGATATAAAACTCTGTTTTTTACGTAGATTTCTTTGGTACGGGAAGCAATGGTTGGCCCCATCATTCGCCCCCAAAACGCAATCAGATAGGTTTCGTTGAAACGAGTTTTTAGGTCAAATGTTTTCAGAAATGCTTCGATAGCATCTTTCAGTGGTGTAGCTTGCGAACGACGTGCGGTTTCTGATGCCATGATTTTGGGTGCTTTTTACGTTAAATCAAAACTATTTTAATAATTCGCCAACTTCAAAACTTACCAAAGCTTTTTCGATATTTGATTTTACCAATCCATTTTTAGGTACAGGAATCAGTATTTTATCATCAAAATTAGTGGCTAATCTTTTTGCAGGAATTTTTAGATAAATAGTATCATCAATATTCCTTAAGATAGACTCTGGCCCGTCAAGACTTATCTGATTTGGTGAAATATTTATCAAACTCGAAACTACAAAGTTTTTTTGTAAATCGATAGCCAAACTATCTACCTTTAATTTAATAATTTTCTTTTGCTTTCGCTCAAAATGTAAGGTATTAGTATCTGCCAAAATATAATTTAATTTTGGTTTTTGTAATAAATCAGTGAGTGATTCGAGCAAGGCTTTATTATCTAACTTCTTAATTTTCAATGGATTATCAATTTCATAAACCAATGGCACTGCATTTGAGAAAAGATTATACTGCAATAAATCCCAGCCCGTACTCGATAAACTAACGTTTAATTTTTTTGGCAAAGGCTTAGTTGATATATAAAGAGAGTCGTTATATTTGATGGTGAGGGGATAACTGATTTTTGCTGAATACCCCGATTTGTTTAGAGAGTTTAGCAGCCAGAATACAAAGGCCGCCAAAAAGCACAGCACTAAGGTTTTAATATTCATGAGTTGGTAGTCTACAGACCATAGTCGATAGCAAACAAAGTTTTGGAGTAGAATGCCTCTTACTGTGGTCTGTGGACTATCGACTATGGAGCGGAACGCCGCCCGCTATTATTATTTTTTTCTTGCAATTGCTGTTTTATCGAAAGTCAATCTTGCACCACCACCAGCAGAAATCGTGATGGTCGCTTCATCTTTAGAAACAATTTTTCCGTGCATTCCACCAAAAGTTACGATTTCATCACCTTCTTTCAATTCTTCAACCATTTTCTTTTGGTCTTCGGTCTTTTTTTGTTGTGGGCGAATCATGAAGAAGTAGAATACTGCTATCATCCCGACCATCATTACTATCGAAAACATTCCATTTCCGCCTTGTGCCTGTAAAAGAATCATTATTTTATGTTTTGGTTAAATATTTAGTATTAAATAATTTTGATAATATTTTAAAGGCTATTTGGTAATATCAGGTGCATCATTACCTTTTACGATTGCAGTAAAAGAAAGTACTGATTGTGGAGGATTTGCATTAGAATAAACCGTCACAAATTTCTTGTTTGTACCTGCTTTACCTTTGCTATTAAATCGCACAACTATTTGATCTGACTGCCCAACGCCAACTGGCATTTCGGGTTTTGATGCTACCGTACAACCACATTGAACTTGTACATCGTTGATTTGTAAAGGACTTTTACCGACATTCTTAAACTTGAAGGTATGCGACACACTATCTCCTTCGGTGATTGTACCAAAATCAAACGATTCTTCCTCAAATTGTATAACCGGAGCATTTGCAGCAGCCACCAACGAATCTTCTTTGCTCATTGATGAAGCTTGGCCTTTTGAATCAATCAAATTGCAAGAAAAATTCATTCCTGCCAAAATAATTGTTGCTGTGAGAGCTAAAAATACTTTTTTCATTTCGTATTCCATTATATTTTAGAAATTAATTGTGATTTCCTTTGAGGTATCTTACAAATGCAAGGTTTCTCAAAGTCTTATCAATCTTAAAATCTTGTAAATCCTGTTAGTTTTTTGATTTAATTTGGCTCATTAAAGACTCTACATCTTCGAGTAGTTTTTCAGCTTTCTGACGAGCTTCGCTAACTACTTTTTGGCCTTCAGCCTTAGCCGAACTATCGCCGCCAACTACTTCCATTGCTACTTCATCGCCTCTTTCGATGAGGTCATTAATGAATTTTTGCAATTGTTCACGGTATTTCGATAAACGGAACGATAGTTTATCACGCGTTACTTCGCCTTTATCCGGTGCATATAAAACACCGATGGCTGCTCCTGTGGCTACTCCAGCCAAAAATGCAATAAAAGTTCTTGATGAATTGCTCATAGCCCCTAACCCCTGAAGGGGGATTTTAAATTGATTATTTTTTCATTACTATCAACTGCCGACTATCGACAGTGGACTTTATTTATTATCCAACATACCTCTACCGCTCTTACGAAGTTTGCCTGATTCTTTGAGGTCTTTCGATACACCATCTAAAATACCATTCACAAACTGTCCACTTTTTGGCGTACTATAATCTTTGGCAATTTCGATGATTTCGTTTATCGTAACCTTCACGGGAATACTCGGATAATTCAGCATTTCTACCACTGCCATCTTCAATAAAATGTGGTCGGTAATAGAGATACGCTCAATTTCCCAGTTTTTGAGTTTCGGAATCAGAATTTCTTCTAAATCTTTGGTTTCGAGAATACTTTTCTGATACAAAGT
>NZ_JBMLRC010000139.1:0-1291 GCF_049241225.1 Emticicia sp. | reverse complement strand
TGTTTATTGGGGTTTATCAGAATATTTCAATGTGGTTTAAACTGAGCGATAAAACTTATTTCGGTACCTATTTTACTATCATCGGAATGGTCATTACAGTTATTCTGAATATCATTCTGATTCCGATTTTGGGTTATGTTGGCTGTGCCATTACATTTGCTATTTCATCGTTTATCATGATGGTGTTGTGCTATTATTACGGGCAAAAGCATTATCCAATTCCGTATGACATTAGTTCAGTAAGTACGTATCTGATTGTTGCGGCAATCTTTATCGTTATTTCTTGGCAGATAAAAATCGAGAATCTACTATTCTCGATTCCGTTTCATATATTACTAACAATGCTTTTTGTGCTTGGAATCGTCGTTTCTGAACGCACAAGTTTGGGCATTCGCTTAGGCAAATCGAAGAAAAGCTTAGACTAAGGCTAAGGAAGACTTCGTTTAAAACGAAGTCTTCCTTCTAATTTCCTCCAAATAACCACCCATGAATACCGAATTTTCTTTTATCATATTATCTTTCAACGAAGAGCAACATTTGCCGAGATTGCTTGAGTCTATCAAAGAACTCAATGCCGAAACTTTCATTCTCGACTCTGGAAGTACCGACCGAACACTCGAAATTGCGGCCAGTTACGGGGCAATCATCAAGTACAATAAGTTTGAAAACCACCCAAAACAATGGGATTTCGCCCTTAAAAATTTCCCAGTAAAAACCCCTTGGACAATCGGTCTTGATTCAGACCATATCGTGTTGCCCGAATTATTGGAGATGTTGAAAAACTTCAAGAATTCAGACACACCAGCCGATGTCAATGGAATTTTCTTCAATCGAAAAAACTATTTCAAAGGTCGCTGGCTCAAGCATGGAGGGTATTTCCCGAAATATTTGATGAAAATGTTTCGCACGGGTGTGGGTTTCTCTGACCTCAACGAAAACATGGACCACCGTTTTGTGGCGGAAGGCAAAAATATTGTTTGGGACAAAGGCTATTTGAAAGAAGAAAACCTCAAAGAAAACAGAATCAGTTTTTGGATTGAAAAACACAACCGATACAGCGACCAAGTTGCTCGTGAGGAAATTGAAAGAAAGAAACAATTACGTAATCAGACGATTCAACCAAAATTCTTCGGAAATCCCGACCAGCGTGTGGCATTTTTGAAGAAAATCTGGTGGGATATGCCACTTTTTGTGCGTCCGTTCATCTACTTTTTCCACCGATATTTTATTCAATTGGGTATTCTTGATGGCAAAGAAGGTATGATTTTCCACTTCCTGCAAGCTCTTTGGT
>NZ_JBMLRC010000138.1:0-1232 GCF_049241225.1 Emticicia sp. | reverse complement strand
TATTCCTGAACTTGGGGCTGCTCCGTTGGCGATGGTTCGCAATGCAGGCATGGCCGTTCAAGTGAGCGGTATCGAGCAAGAGATTGTAATTGATATGAATTTATTTGAATGGGACAAAATCTACATCAATCCACTTTATGGTAAAACTCGTCCGCAAATTGATTTCCCGATTTTACAAGACCTCTACGCAAAAGGCGAATTGATTTTAGATAAAATGGTTACTCGAACGTATTCGATCGATGATTTACCCAATGCTTTTGCCGATATGCACGCAGGCCGCAACGCTAAGGGTGTTATTGTGTTTTAAAAAATTTAAAATGAGTCAATTTTTCACCACCGAAAAAGCCACTTTTCAAGGCTTAGATTTCATTACAGTCAAGAGTAATGCCTTAAAACAACGTGCCGATATTACGGTTTATGCTCCACCAAATTTAGGTGAGTCGGCAACTCCGCTCGTTATTTTGCTGCATGGTGTTTATGGCAGTCATTGGGCGTGGACGATGAAGGGAAATGCCCACATAACTACCCAACATCTGATAGAAACTGGGCAAATAAAACCAATGATTCTGGCAATGCCTTCTGATGGATTATATGCCGATGGCAGTGGTTACATTCCGCATCAAACCGCTGATTATGAACGTTGGATTGTAGAAGACGTAATTGAGGTAATGAAAGAGCTGTACGCACAAATAACTGAAGAATCGCCCATTTTTATTGCTGGACTTTCGATGGGTGGATTTGGAGCTTTGCGTTTGGGGGCGAAATATCCGACTGTATTCAAGGCTTTTTCGGGGCTTTCATCTATCACTCATTTTAATCAAATAGGAGAATTTGTGGCTAATTTTGAGCAATTAAAGCATGATGCCTTAGAACAAGATGGTGTTTTAGAATGGTTTTTGAAAAATAAAAGCACCTTCCCTCCTTTCAGGTTCGATTGTGGTGCAGAAGATATTTTAATTGAACACAACCGTCAACTGCACAATGACTTGAAAAACAACGAAATACCTCACATTTACGAAGAATTTTCGGGTGGCCACTCGTGGGAGTATTGGTCGGAGCATCTTGCTAAAACCCTGTTATTTTTTAACGAGCAGTTGGGATAAAACAAAAAAAGCAAGAGAAAATCTCCTGCTTTTTCTAACCTAAACCTAATAAATTCTAATGACAAAACGGAATATTTGATAAATCAATATTCTGCTTAATAATATGCGGGAACGAAATAATTAAGCCTC
>NZ_JBMLRC010000137.1:10955-15994 GCF_049241225.1 Emticicia sp. | reverse complement strand
CTAAGGTATGTGGAAGAAAAACTCAACGTATCATGAAAGCATCTTTCCATATTAACTCAAAAGCGATTTATATTGAGCATGGCAGACGTCAGATTCCGTTCGAACAAATCACGCACCTCGAAGGCGATATAAATTACACCATCATTCATACGCTTGACGGGAAGAAAACGATTGCTGCTTTTACACTCAAAAAATTCTCGGATATAATTGAAAAAGGCTTATTTGTTCGTACACACAAGTCGTTTATTATCAATTTATTACATCTGAAAAGCTATCAGGTGAATGATTCGAAGATTATTATGCAAGGGAATAAAAGTTTGGTCGTTTCAAGAAGGAGAAAAAAAGAACTGAAAAAAGCATTAAACCTCCACTAATTTTTTCTTCAAATCCCATACTTTTCCACTCTCCTGTAAAGAGCTTGTCGAGTCAGCCCCATTTCACGGGCGGCATCGGTGATGTTGCCGTTGAATTTCTTTAAGGTCTTGATAATCAGCATCTTCTCTACTTCTTCCAGTTGGTAAGTTTGGTCGAACGAAGGTGCTGTTTCTTGCCTTGTTTCGAAGAAAAAATCTTCGGGTTGAAGAGCATTTCCTTGCGAAAGTATCACGGCTCGTTCAACGGCGTGTTGGAGTTCACGCACATTTCCTGCCCAATGATAACGCTGTAATTGCTTACCTAAAGCCGCACTGATGCTATTGACAGGTCGATTATATTTTTTGCGGTAAATTTTCAAGAAATGCTCGGCCAAAGGCAAAATGTCTTCGGGGCGTTCACGCAGTGCAGGCAGTTTTATTTCAATGGTATTGATTCGATAAAGTAAATCCTGACGGAACGTACGTTGAGCAACTCGGTCGTAAATTGGTTCGTTAGTAGCACAAATCAGGCGGATATCAATGTTTTTTGGTTTGTTTGAGCCAACTTTTGTTACGCTTCGGTTTTGTAAAACATTCAATAATTTGGCTTGTAGCGGTAGCGGAATATTCCCGATTTCGTCTAAGAAAATCGTCCCGCCGTTGGCTTCTTCAAACCTTCCTGTGCGGTCTTCACGGGCATCGGTAAATGCTCCTTTTACGTGTCCGAAAAGCTCGCTTTCAAATAATGTTTCCGAAATTGCACCCAAATCTGAATGTACAAATGGCATTTCTGTACGATTCGATTTTTCGTGTAACGACCTCGCTATCAAATCTTTACCAGTTCCATTCTCCCCTAAAATCAAAATATTTGCGTCAGTCGCTGCTACTCGCTCAATGGTTTCAAAAATTTTGAGCATTGCGGGGCTACTACCAATAATCTGTGTAGTAGATGTACTTTTTTTAGTGCTAACTGCCGACTGCCGACCGCCAACTTTTTCTTGTCGCATTTCGTAGGCCGACTGCATGGTTTCGAGCAGTTTGGTATTTTCCCAGGGCTTTAGCACAAAATCAACTGCTCCCATTTTTATGGCTCGCACGGCCATTTCTACATCGCCATAAGCCGTGAAAAGCACCACCGAAATTCGTGGGTCAATGTCCAGAATACGGTCGAGCCACTCGAAGCCTTCTTTGCCCGTATTTACATCACGAGTAAAATTCATATCGAGCAAAACCACATCGTAGCCTCCATTTGTAATCAAAAACGGAATGCGTTCGGGGTTTTTCTCAATATCAACTTGCGTGAAATGGCGTTTCAAGAATAACTTAGCGGCACTTAGCACATCAACATCATCATCAATTATCAGGAGTTTCGACATTTTCTTTTAGCTTTTTCTTTTAGCTAATCTATGACAAAAATTATTCCGCTACAAATTCTTCTGCCAAAGCTTTTTTATAATCGTTTGATTATTAGTTGTTTGTGTATGATTTAAAAGTTTTTGAGGCAATTGGGTGATGTTCAGAAATCGTCCGACAGCGTACAAAGAATGTCCGAAATCGGACAGATTAAAATCTTAGCTTTTTTGTAAGTTATTGATAATCAGACAATTGTCTTTTTGGCATAGCTTTGGAATAAATTTGAGAAAAATGAATTAGAAAAGACAATAGCATTTAGTACGATGGACAGACAGATACAGAAAAAGTTTTGGAACACACAGCGAATTGCAATGATTGGCGGAGGTGCATTATTGGCCGTTTTTTTGGTGTGGCAATTTGCCTTTGCTGACAAGCGTTCAAAACTCAATGTTGAAAAAGATAAACTAACGGTTTCGACCGTAACTCAAGGCGATTTTGATGAATTCATCGTCGTGACGGGCGTAGTTTTACCTTTAAAAACTATCAGACTCGATGCCATTGTGGGTGGATATGTGAAAGAAAAAGTTGTCGATGGTGGAAACATGGTGAAACAAGGACAAGTAATTTTGAAACTCGAAAACCAAAACCTCAAACTTAATTTCTTGCAGTCAGAAACCGAAGCGAGCCGATTGGTCAATGACCTTCAAAATACTCGTCAACGCTTGAAAGTAGAGAAATTTACGATTCGCCAAACCCTCAACGACCTCGATTTTCAGATTGACCAAGCCAAAGATTTATACGATAGAAATAAAAAGCTGAATAACGATAAAGTGATTGCCGAGTCGGATTTTATGAAGTCGAAACGTGATTATGAAAAACTTGTAAAACAACGTGAAATCACACTCGAATCATCGAAATACCAAGAAGAAAATGCGGCAATGCAGATAAAACAACTCGAAGGAACGCTCGAAAGAACGCAAAAAAACGTGCAATTATGGCGTGAAACTCTCGAAAATTTGGTGGTAAAAGCCCCAGTTGGTGGTTTACTTTCGAGCATTGATGTAGAAGTTGGCTCGAATATCAACCAAGGCCAAAACATCGGACAAATTGATGATTTGAATGGTTTCAAGATGCGAGTTGATATTGACGAGCATTATATTTCGAGAATTTTTGCGGGTCTGGGTGGTTCGTTTGAGTTTAACGGTAAAAATTTCGACTTAGAAATCACAAAGATTTATCCCGAAGTACGCAATGGTCGTTTCCAAGTAGATATGGTTTTTGCCAAAGGAGTTCCCGAAGGCATCAAGCGTGGGCAATCTTCGCCGATTCGTTTAGAATTGGGCAAAGCTACCAAAGCAGTTTTGATTCCAGTAGGTGGATTTTTCTCTGATACTGGCGGAAATTGGGTATATGTTGTGGATAAATCGGGCAAAAAAGCTCAGAAACGCAAAATAACTTTGGGTCGTAAAAATCCAGAATATTTCGAGGTCTTAGAAGGTTTACAAGTTGGCGAGCAAGTAATCACGAGTTCGTACGAGAATTTTGGGGATAATGAGGTTTTGTCGTTCTAACCCCCCCCGCCCCTAAAGGGGAGCCTACACTGACACGATAATTTGTTAATAATATAAAATAATTCATTTACAGATATAAATTGCGAACCCAGCAAAAGTCCCCCTTTAGGGGTTAGGGGTATGTTATTTTATGATAAAAACAACCAACCTTCAGAAAATCTTCACTACTGAGGAAGTAGAAACAACTGCCTTAAATGGCATTACGATGGAAATCAAAGATGGCGAATTTGTAGCCATCATGGGGCCTTCGGGCTGTGGAAAATCAACCTTGCTCAATATTTTGGGCTTGCTCGATAATCCATCGGGAGGAAGCTACGATTTCTACGGCAGCGAAGTAGCCACGATGTCGGAGCGTCAGCGTGCATCG
Organism: Emticicia sp.; assembly: GCF_049241225.1. Classification (NCBI taxonomy): domain Bacteria; kingdom Pseudomonadati; phylum Bacteroidota; class Cytophagia; order Cytophagales; family Leadbetterellaceae; genus Emticicia; species Emticicia sp. Next base: position 12,350 of record NZ_JBMLRC010000137.1, on the reverse strand, counting down.
CTCCGCAAAGGTTCAATCGGATTTGTGTTTCAAAGCTTTAATCTGATTGACGAACTAACGGTTTATGAAAACGTTGAGCTGCCATTGCTTTACCTAAAAACTCCTGCCGACGAGCGTAAGATAAAGGTAGAAAAAGCCCTCGAACGCATGAATATGATGCACCGCCGCAATCACTTTCCGCAACAACTTTCGGGTGGACAACAACAGCGTGTGGCCATTGCCCGTGCGGTAGTAGCGAAGCCAAAAATGATTTTGGCCGATGAGCCGACGGGTAATCTCGACTCGACCAATGGCGAAGAAGTGATGAAACTTTTGCAAGAACTCAACAACGAAGGCACAACCATCGTGATGGTAACGCACTCGCCTTACGATGCTGGTTTCTCGCACCGAATTATCAACTTATTTGATGGAAAGGTCGTGACCGAGAATTTTCATGTGTAGAAATACAGCCCCCCTGCCCCCGATGGGGGAGTTTATTTGAAAAAGTTATTTTACTCTATAAAGCGTTTCCTCCAGCGTTCCCCCCATCGGGGCAATTCGATGGGTCGATTAGGGGGCTATTATGCTACAAAACTACTTTAAAATCGCTTGGAGAAATCTTCTCAAAAACAAGCTATATAGCTTCATCAATATTTTTGGTTTAGCTATTGGCCTTACCTGTTTTTTATTGATAACTCTCTATGTTGTTGATGAACTCAGCTACGACCGACAGTTTAAAGATGCCGAACGAATCTATCGTATCAACTCTGATATTAAGTTTGGCGGAGCCGAACAGCGAATGGCCGTTAGCTCTGACCCGTTTGGGGCTACACTCAAAAAAGATTACGCCGAAGTCGAGCAGTACGTTCGTCTTTATGCCAATAATAGTCGCCGTTTTATTAAAAAAGGTAGCGAGTTTCTGATTGAAAATAACTGTCTTCACGCCGACTCTACACTTTTGGAGGTTTTTCCGCTGAATATCCTCGAAGGTGATTCTAAGAAAGTTTTAGCCGAACCTAATACCCTTATTATCAGTCAAACAGCTGCACAAAAATACTTTGGCAATGCTTCTGCTTTGGGCAAAACGCTTACAATCGGGCTGCAAAATCCTGTTGAATATAAAGTCACGGCGGTTTATGAAGATATGCCCACCAACGCACATTTTCAGACCGATATGTTTTTTCCGTTCAAGAATATCAACGATTATAAGTTCGATAATTTCCTGAGCCATAATTTCTATACCTATATCAAACTCCGAGAAGGGGTTGATTATAAGCAGTTTGAGAAGAAGTTTGATGTAGTTGTTGATAAATATATCTTTCCACAGGCGAAGGCTTTCATGGATATAAAAAGCATGGATGATTTCAAAAAAGGCGGCAATTACTTGAAATACTCGCTCACACCGTTGTTGGATAT
>NZ_JBMLRC010000137.1:8568-10855 GCF_049241225.1 Emticicia sp. | reverse complement strand
GGTGTTTTGGCGGGTTATTATCCTTCATTTTTCTTGTCATCTTTCCGACCAATTGAGGTGCTAAAAAGTAAACTCAACGCTAATTTCCGCCGTTCAAATTTCCGAAATGCTTTAGTTACTTTTCAGTTTGTTACGTCGTTGGTTTTGGTTATTTCAACCTTTATCATTTATCGCCAGCTCAATTACATTCAACACAAAAATTTAGGTTTTTCGAAAGACCAAATCTTGGTCGTGACGGGCACTTCTTCGCTGCGAGACAACAATAATGTTTTCAAAGAAGAAGTGAAAAAGATGGCAGGCGTAAAAAATGCCACTTTTGCGGGATTTTTGCCAGTAGCTAACTCTTCAAGAAGCGATAATACCTTTTCAACCGAGGCGGTTTTTAATACCCAAAATAGCTTTAATATGCAAGCATGGGAAATTGATGAAGATTATATCCCAACGCTCGATATGGAGATTTTAAAAGGTAGAAACTTCTCGAAAGCATTCAGCACCGACTCTTCGGGCATCATTCTAAACGAGCAAGCGGCCAAATTACTCGGTTTTGATGACCCAGTCGGTAAAAAACTATACATCAATAACGGAAACCCCAATGATGTTGAAGCTCTGACGGTTGTGGGTCTTGTCAAGAATTTTCACTATTCATCTATGCGTGAGGCAGTTGGGCCTTTGTGTTTTCGTTATGGCCGAAGTGCGTGGGTAACGGCCTTTAAAATCAATACCGAAGAGCCACAAACGCTTATTAAACAAATAGAAGCAAAATGGAAAGTTTTTGCTCCCGAAATGCCTTTCAACTATCATTTTATGAACGAATCGTTCGATGAAATGTACCGAGCCGAACAACGAATTGGTCAAATTTCTTTGATTTTTGCGGGGCTTACGGTCTTGATAGCTTGCTTGGGTTTATTTGGGCTAATCACCTACATCGCTGAGCAACGTACCAAAGAAATTGGCGTCAGAAAAGTGCTGGGAGCGAGTATCTGGAGCATCGTTCAGTTGCTCTCAAAAGACTTCCTAAAACTGGTTTGTTTGGCCTTTGTGATAGCTTCGCCATTGGCTTATTATGCCATGAATACTTGGCTGAAAGATTTTGCATTTAAGACTAATATTTCGCCTTGGGTTTTTGTGATAGCAGGTATAATTACTTTGTTAATCGCCTTATTAACAGTGAGTTATCAGGCCATCAAAGCTGCCTTGATGAACCCGGTGAAATCTTTGAAAACGGAATAGCCCCCTGCCCCCGATGGGGGAGTTTTCAGGGAATTTAATAACATTTTTTCAAAACGCCGACCTCTGCGTAATTCCCCCATCGGGGGTTAGGGGCTTTTATGATACGCAATTACTTAAAAATCGCCTTCCGAAATCTTGTCAAGAACAAGGTTTACTCATTTATCAATATCTTAGGTTTGGCCACGGGTATGGCCGTGGCAATGCTCATTGGTCTGTGGATTTATGATGAATTCTCAACCAATAAGCACTTCAAAAACTACGACTCGCTTTATCAAGTAATGATGCACCAAACCTTTGATGGGCATCGTGGCACACAACTGGCTTTGCCTTATCCTTTGGGAGAAGAATTAAAGAATAAATTTCCTGATTTTAAGGCCGTTGCGATGTGCGACTGGGGTAGCAATCATTCCTTGATTTATGGCGATAAGAAAATCAATAAATTCGGGCATTATATCGGTGAAGAAGCCATTGATATGTTTTCGTTGGAGATATTAAGTGGTGATAAAAATCCGCTGCATGAACCCTACTCGATAGTGCTGACCGATGAAATTGCCAAAACTTTTTTTGGCAATGAAAACCCAATCGGGAAAATCATAAAATTAGATAATGAGCATAACCTAAAAGTTACGGCGGTGGTTGCCAAACAACCCAAAAATAGTAGGCTTACGTTTGACTATCTGATGCCATTTCATCTGCAAGAAAGTTTGTTCGACTACATCAAAAAATTCCATAAAACCAACTGGGCAAATAATTCTTGGCCAGTTTATGTGCAGCTAAACGAAAACGCAAATCCCGAAAGCATCAATGCAAAAATTAAGAATGTAGTCCGAGAACACTTCTCAGATAATCCGTTGATGCTCAATGTAGTAAAGCCCGAATTGCTTATTCATCCGATGTCGAAATGGCGATTATACGGTGAGTTTGAAAATGGCGTAAATACGGGTGGCTATATCAAATACGTGCGAATGTTCGGTATTTTGGGCTTCATTGTTTTGCTGATTGCCTGTATCAATTTCATGAATTTGAGTACGGCAAGGTCTGAAAAAAGAGCCAAAGA
>NZ_JBMLRC010000137.1:0-8468 GCF_049241225.1 Emticicia sp. | reverse complement strand
ATTCGAGTAGGAAAAAGTAGCTCATTACCACGCAAAATATTGGTGGTGATGCAGTTTTCTTGTTCGGTAGTTTTGATGATAGGTACAATTATTATCTACCAGCAAATTCAGCACGGCAAAAATCGACCAATTGGCTTTAATCAGAAAGGACTCATTTCGGTTGAATGGACGAATGATATTGACAAAAACTTTGATGCCCTACAACACGAACTACTGAGTTCGGGTATGGTTAGTTCGGTTGCGAAAACCAATTCTCCTCCAACCCAAATTTGGTCGAACAACAGAGGCTGGGCGTGGAAAAATAGTCAACCTAACGATGAAGGCGTGATTTTTTCGACGATAGCTACCGAATACGACTACATCAAAACGATGGGTATCAAACTTAAAGAAGGTAGAGATTTTTCAAGAGAATTTTCGACCGATTCGGCAGGTGTAATCTTAAACGAAGCTGCCGTAAAACGTATGGGTTTGAAAAATCCAGTAGGCGAAATTTTGAAATGGAATGGCGAAATGAGGAGGGTAGTTGGTGTTGTGCCGGATATGCAAATGGAGTCGCCGTTTCGTCAGATTTCCCCTCTGACAATCATTTTTGCCAAGGGGTGGGTGTCTTATCTGTGCGTTCGAATCAATCCGAGTGTTTCGGCTTCGGAGGCAATCAGTAAAATGAAACCAATTTTCGATAAATACAATCCTGGGTTTCCGTTTGAATACAAATTTGCCGATGACGAATACTCTAAAAAGTTTAATTACGAAGAATTGGTAGGCAATTTGGCCGCAATTATTGCAGTTTTGGCCATTTTTATCTCGTGTCTCGGGCTTTTTGGCTTGGCCTCTTTCATGGCCGAACAACGCACCAAAGAAATCGGCGTAAGAAAAGTTTTGGGTGCAAGTGTGCTGAATCTGTGGCAGTTGCTTTCAAAAGATTTTGTGGTTTTGGTCTTAATTTCTTGTGCCATAGCCATTCCGATTGCCTATTATTTCATGAATGATTGGCTAAAGCAATATGAATATAAAATCAGTATCAGTTTTAGCATTTTCATAGTAGTTGTGTTTTTGGCTGTCATAATCACCTTATTGACGGTCAGTTATCAAGCAATCAAAGCAGCTACCGTAAATCCTGTGAAGAGTTTGAAAACAGAATAACCCACGTAGAGACGTTTCATGAAACGTCTCTACAAAAAATACAAAATCATGATAAGCAACTACCTAAAAATCGCATTTCGGAATCTTGTTCGTAACAAGGTCTATAGCTTTATCAACATTGTTGGTTTGGCAATGGGTATTTCGGCTTTTTTATTCATTCTCGAATACATTAGTCTTGAGCAAAGTGTAAATGGTTTTCACGCCAATTTGCCAAATATGTATCGACTTCTGAATCAAAGTCCGAAAGGCGAAACTTGGCCAGAAATTGAACCAGGATGGGCCTTGAAAGCGAAAGAAGCTTTCCCAGAAATCAAAGATTTTTGCCGTTTTGAGCAGGGTGTAACTAAAGGAGTTGTGAAACGTGCTAAGCAAGGAAGCGAACCTTTCCGTGAGTCAGGTATTGGTTTTGCTGAGGCAAATTTCTTTGAATTTTTTAGTTTTCCCTTGGTTGCAGGTAGTGCCAAATCATTACAAAAACCAAACGTAGTTTTTATTTCTGAATCATCGGCAAAGAAGTATTTTGGCTCAGAAAACCCTATAGGTCAAGTACTTATACTCGATAATCAGTTTGGAAATGCAGCTTACACTGTCGAAGGTATTTTTGCCGACATGCTCGAAAATTCAGACATTCGGTGTGATATGGTTTTTTCGCTCGAAACCCTAAAAAATCCTGCAAACCTCAACGGCAATGATTGGGCAAAGCTCGATAACCTCGACTCGCAATATATTCATACGTTCTTTTTACTCGATAACGGAGTAAACCCGAAAGCTTTTGAAACAAAACTTACCCAACTCAGAAACAAACTGGGCAAAGAAAACGATGGAACGAAGTTTCGACTACAGGCTTTTGCTAACCTTCATTTAGGAGAAGCATTTTCTGATGATTTACAGACCGTAAGCAATCTAAAATATGTGTATATGCTGGGCGGAATTGCCTTTTTGATTTTGATTATTGCATGGTTTAATTACATCAATCTTTCAACGGCTAATTCATTGAAACGAGCCAACGAAGTAGGCGTAAGAAAAGCCATTGGGGCTACACAATCAAACTTGATTTGGCAGTTTCTGGGCGAGTCGATGCTCGTTAATTTGCTTGGTTTTGCTCTTGCCGTTGTTTTGGTTGTGGGGCTTCAACCTGTGTTCAATGAGTTAATCGGCAAAAACTTATCTTTTACTAATATCAGTCTTTCGCCAGTTTGGTTAGTAGGAGTGGTTTTGCTGCTTTTTGGGTCGGTATTTTCGGGAGCTTTAACTGCCTATATTTTATCGAATTTCAACCCAATCGAAACCCTTAAAGGAAAATTCAATAAACGCTCGAAAGGAGTTTTCTTACGTAAATCATTGGTAGTGTCGCAGTTTGCTATTTCAATTATGTTGATTTTGGGTACGGTGCTTATTTACAGACAATTACGCTTTATGCAAACCAAAGATTTAGGCTTAAACCCGAGTCAGCTTTTAGTGATTCAAGGGGCAGATGTGGGAAAAGATAGTACATTCAATGCCCGAAAAACGGCTTTCATGAATGCCATAAATCAGCAGAGTTTTGTGCAAGATTATTGTGTTTCGGGGGCAGTGCCGAGCCGTTGGTTTAATTTCATGACAGGAGGTTTTACTCAACCAAATTCAAAACCTGGCGACGAACAAAAAACGTATTCGTTTGCAATTATCGGAGAAAAGTATTTGAAAACTTATGGAATAGAACTAAAAGCAGGTCGAAATTTCACCGAAGCCGAATGTAATGTAGAGTGGAATGATAATAGCAAAGTGCTGCTCAACGAAACCGCCGTGGCATCGTTAGGTTTTGCTACACCCGAAGAAGCGATTCGTACTCGAATCCAATGGGACGAACGCCAACTCGAAATCATCGGAGTTGTAAAAAACTATCATCATGTGGGCGTAAAACAAGCTATTCAGCCCATTATTTTTTATCCTCAAAATAACTCTGCTTATATCACAGTAAGGCTCACGCCCGAGAATATTCAAGAGAAAGTGGCCAATCTTGAAAAAATCTATAAAACCTATTTTACGGGTAATCCTTACGAATACTTTTTTGTAGATGATAATTTCAATAAACAGTATCAATCAGAGCAGCAATACAGCCAAATTTTTACTACGGCATCGGTTTGGGCGATAATTATTGCTTGTTTGGGGCTTTTCGGTTTGGCAACTTTCACTGCCGAAAGCCGTACCAAAGAAATTGCTATTCGTAAAGTTTTAGGAGCCAGTACATTTAGTATTACCGCATTATTGAGCCAAGATTTCTTAAAACTCGTGCTGATTGCCATCATCATTGCCAGCCCGATTGCTTATTATTTGATGGAAAAATGGCTACAAGATTTTGAATACAAGGTTGAAATCTCATGGTGGATATTTGCACTGGCGGGTATTTCGGCAATCTTGGTGGCTTTGCTGACGGTTAGTTATCAAGCAATCAAAACTGCTTTGATGAATCCTGTAAAGAGCTTGAAAACGGAGTAACCCTACACGTAGAGACAGAGCATGCCCTGTGTATCTACATATAATCACAAAATTATGATACGCAATTACCTAAAAATCGCTTGGAGAAATCTCCTCAAAAACAAGCTCTATAGCTTTATCAATGTTTTTGGTTTAGCTATGGGAATGGCCGTTACTATGCTCATAGGTTTATGGGTTTGGGATGAGTTGAGTTTCAATAAATCATTCAAAAATTATGATGGTATTGGACAACTTTATCAAAATCGTACTTTTGATGGTGAAACTGGCACTTATCCGTCAATGGCAATGCCTATTGGGCAAGAACTTCGTACTAAATACCCTGAATTTAAGAAGGTAGCTTTGGCTCAAACCGAAGAACATAATTTTCTGTATCAAGACAAAAAACTCAATCGAACAATAGTTTTTGCCGAACCCGATTTCTTAGATATTTTTAGTGTCCAAACAACAAAAGGTGCGAGTCAAGAGCTAAAAAACATCAATTCATTGATGCTTTCTGAGTCAATGGCAAAAACATTTTTTGGTACTGAAGACCCCATCGGTAAAGTCATAAAGTTAGATAATAAGGTTTCGCTGCAAGTGATAAGCGTATTTCAAGATTTTTCTAAAAATACGGCATTTTCTGATGTTTCGATGATTGCTCCATTTACTAACTACATATCGCTATATAATTACCAAAACGAGGTTACTAATTGGGGTAGAAACAATGAGCAATGCTATGTTTTAATGCAAAAAAACGCACAATTAGGGCAAGTACAAGCCAAAATTAAAAACCTGATTTTGAATAAAGTTTCGGAATCAGAAAAAGCAAGTAAGCCCGAACTCTTACTTCATCCAATGTCAAAATGGCATTTACACGATAACTTTGTAAAGGGGGTTAATCAAGGTGGAGCAATAGAAATGGTTTGGTTATTTGGCATTATAGGTGTTTTTGTGATGCTTTTGGCTTGTATCAATTTCATGAATTTGAGTACGGCCAGAAGCGAAAAAAGAGCTAAAGAAGTTGGTATCCGAAAGGCAGTAGGGTCGCTTCGTGGACAATTGATTTATCAATTTCTGAGCGAGTCTTTGTTGGCGGCTTTTATTGCTTTTGTGGTTTCTATTACTTTGGTTGTGTTATTGTTACCTTGGTTCAACGATTTGGCGAATAAACAAATAGAACTACCCATTTCTAATCCAATTTTCATAGGTATAAGTCTTAGTGTGGTTTTGTTAATAGGTTTGCTGTCAGGGAGTTATCCAGCATTATATCTTTCTTCTTTCAATTCTATTCAAACCTTAAAAGGTACTTTCAGGGTGGGGCGTTTTGCAGCTATTCCTCGTAAAGTCTTAGTGGTTGTGCAATTCACGGTTTCGGTCACTATCATTATCGGTACAGCCATTGTTTATCAGCAAATTAGCCACGTAAAAGACCGCCCGATTGGATTTGAAAGAAATAACTTGATTTATCATTTAGCTAACACTGCTGAGCTATCTAATCTAAAATATGATGTTTTAAGAAATAGCTTACTGGCTACTAATGTTGTAGAAGAAGTTAGCCAGTCTGATTATGCTGTAACAAGCGGAGGTACGTTGGGGTCAGATTTTAAATGGGATGGTATGGACCAAAAAAACTATGTTTTATTTGAGGTCTTACTTAGCACCTTTAACCATGCCAAAACCGTAGGTTTACAAGTCGTTGAAGGCCGTGATTTCTCCGAAAAATTCAGCACTGATTCTTCAGCCATTCTAATCAACGAAACAGCAGCGAATCTGATTGGTAGAAAAAATATCATCGGAAAAATTATACGTAGAAATGGCATGACCTTGCAAGTGGTCGGGGTTGTGAAAGATGCTCTCTTCAATTCGCCGTATCGCAATGCTTTTCCGCAAATTTATGCGATTGATAATAACCAGCGATATGTGATAAATATTCGACTAAAATCAACTGAACCAACAAGTACAGCCCTCGCAAAAGTCGGAGAGGTGTTTAAGAAGCTAAATCCATCAGCTCCTTTCGATTATAAATTTGTCGATAAAGAATTTGCCAAAAAATTTAATACCGACGAACGCATCGGCAAACTCTCGGCCGTTTTTGCTGTTTTGGCTATTTTTATTTCATGTCTGGGGCTATTTGGTTTGGCAAGTTTTGTTGCCGAACAACGCACCAAAGAAATTGGTGTACGAAAAGTATTAGGTGCTACAACTGCCAATTTATGGACTTTACTTTCGAAAGATTTTGTGCTTTTGGTCTTGATTTCATTCTTTATTGCCTCACCGATAGCCTACTATTTGATGTCAGATTGGATAAATAAATACACATATCATACAGAAATATCTTGGCTAACTTTTGTGTTGGCAGGCATTGGAGCTTTATTAATTGCTTTACTAACAGTAAGTTATCAAGCCATCACGGCGGCACTAATGAACCCTGTTAAATCATTGAAAACGGAATAAACCCACGTAGAGACAACGCATGCGTTATCTTAACAATACAATCACAAAATCATGATACGAAACTATTTCAAAATCGCATTTAGGAGTTTAGTCAGCAATAAACTCTATTCAGTTATCAACATCTTGGGGCTGAGTCTTGGCTTGGCGGTGTGTTTACTCATCACACTCTATGTAAAAGATGAGCTGAGTTATGACCAATTTCAGAGCCGAAAGCACGAAATCTATCGCTTGATTTCGGACGAAATTGCACCATCGGGCGAAATACACAAAATGGGTGTTTCGGGCATGGTGCAAGGGGCAACTTTTAAGCGTCAGGTTCCCGAAATCGAAAACTTAGTACGCATTCAAGGCGAACGCTTCAATATCAAGCACAATAATGAAATTTTCGTGCAAGAAGCCTCGAAAGTAGATAGTAGTTTTTTTAGCGTTTTCGATGCTGAATTTGTGGAAGGAACGCCATTCAAGGCATTATCCGACCCTCAATCAATTGTTATTTCGGAAGAAGTAGCCGAGCGTTTTTTTGGAAAAAACAAAGCTCTCGGAAAAACTTTGGCTATTGATTACGATAATCGGTTCCAAAATTTTACAGTTACGGGTGTTACCAAAAAAATGCCTATTAATTCTACTATTCAGATTGAATTATTAATGCCGCTGCATCACGACAAACAGCAAGATGACCAGTGGATTAATTTCTATATGAATACATTTTTCACGATAAAGCCGGGTGCAAATCTTGCGGCTATCGAACAAAAATTTGCTAAAATCTACGCTGCCGATGCTAAAGAACAAATTGCTCAAGCAGCAAAAGAATGGAATTACAAAAGCCAACTTGTGTGGAAATTACAGCCATTTCTTGATATGCACTTGAGCCGAGATTATCAAGCCCAAAATGGCATCAAAAATTCAGGCAATAAGTTGTTTTCGTACTTCTTATCGGGTATTGCTTTGTTTATTTTGCTCATTGCTTGTATCAATTTTGTGAATATCGCCATCTCTCGCTCAATGAAACGAGCCAAAGAAATTGGTGTAAGAAAAGTAATGGGAAGCCAACGCAAGCAACTTATTTTTCAATTCCTGACCGAGTCAGCTCTTTTGAGTTTATTGGCATTTGTAGTGGCTCTTATTTTGGTAGTTTTGGCTTTACCAACTTTCAATGCTTTGTCCGAAAAAGAACTGTCTTTCAGTTACTTATTGGATGTGAAACTCATCTTACTGTACTTCGGTATTTTTATCGGTACGGCTTTCATGGCGGGTTTTTATCCTGCATTGGTGTTATCGGGTTTCAAACCTGTCGAGACACTCTACGGACGATTCAGATTTGGGGGCAAAAATATCCTCCAAAAATCACTCACGGTGCTGCAATTTGGCTTGGCTACTTTTTTCATTTTATTGACAATCATGCAGTTTAAGCAAGTAAATCTTTTTATGAGCCAAAGTTTGGGCTATGACGATAAAAACATAATGATAATCAACGTAGGAGGCTCTGACCACTCAAAAGCCAATGTTTTTATGAGTGAACTCCTCAAAAATCCGAATATCGTAAAGACCGCTCCACGCCAACAAGGCTCTTGGTTTACGCTCTCGACCGTAAACGGCGATAAACAAATGAATCACGCCATGGATTTGGTTGATGGAAGATTTATTGACCTGATGGGACTAAAAATGGCACAAGGCCGAAATTTTTCATCGGAGTTTCCGTCCGATACCGCTTCTGCCATTATTGTAAATGAGGCTTTTGCGAAAGAAGCAGGCTGGAAAGAACCGATAGGTCAGACGTTGGCTTTTCATAATAAGAAAAATTATCAAGTTATTGGGGTTGTTAAAGATTATCATTATGCCTCACTTTACGAAAAAGTACGTCCACAAATACTTTTGGCCGACCCAAGTCAAGGTGGCTACGGAGCTTTTTACATTCGACTAACAGGGCAAAATATTCCACAAACGATGGCTTATATCAAAGCTAAGTTTAAAGAATCAATGCCAACCAAACCATATGAATATGAGTTTTTGAGCGAAACCAACGCTAAAAACTATGAACGTGAAGTAAAAATGAAGCAAATAATTGGTTGGTCGGCGTGGATAACCATCTTTATTTCGTGTATTGGTCTGTTCGGACTTTCGGCACTCGCTACCGAAAAACGCTTCAAAGAAATTGGCGTCAGAAAAGTGCTTGGAGCGAGCGTCAATAGTATCGTAGGTTTACTCTCTTTCGACTTTTTGAAACTGATTCTAATAGCTTTCATCATCGCAGCACCGATAGCATATTACGTAGCCGAGCAGCTTTTGTCAAACTACCCGTATCGTATCACACAAGGCGTCGATATGTATTTGATAACAGTTGGTGGGCTGCTCTTAGTTGGCTTACTAACAGTGAGTTATCAAGCCATCAAGGCCGCTTTGATGAATCCTGTGAA
>NZ_JBMLRC010000136.1:0-2939 GCF_049241225.1 Emticicia sp. | reverse complement strand
AACAAAGCATTGGCCACTGCCCCAAATACTGGAGGGAATGGAGGTTCGCCAAGACCAGTTGGGTCGATGTCGTTTTCTACAAAATGAACATCTATTTTCTTAGGTGCTTCATTATGGCGAATCATGCGATAATTATGGAAATTATTTTGCTCAGGAACACCGTCTTTGTGTGTCAATGCACCATAAAACGACTGTCCGATGCCATCAACCACTGCACCTTGTACCATGTTTCGGGCAGCATCTGGGTTTACAACTACCCCACAATCAACGGCTGAAGTTACTGATTCTACGTACGGTTGTCCATCTCGCATCACCATATCTACTACATGGCCTGCGTAAGAAGCATGGCAGAAATAAGCGGCAACACCACGTTTTTTGCCAGCATTTTCGGGTTTTCCCCAACCTGATTTTTCTTTCAATAATTCTAAAACTCCAATATATCTGTTGGCATCATAATCGTTATTCTTACCAACTGGATTTTCTTTGGCACGTTTCAATAAATCTAAACGCATTTGGATGGGGTCTTTTCCCATGGCTTCGGCAACTTCATCCAAGAATGACTGCTCAGCTGCGGCATTAAAATTAGAACGTGGAGCTCTAAATGCACCAATGGTGATGTTTGACGGAATCTCCCAACCTTCGGCCAAATAATTATCTACCGCCCCCGCAGGAAAACGATTGGCATGAACTGGGTTTTCGGGAATACCACCTCCAATTACATGAAAACCTATCAGATTTTTGTTGGCATCGAGTGCCGCACGATAAGTTGCCGTGTACATTGGTCGATAGATTCCGTAAGTCATATCATCTTCACGAGTATAAATCAAATGAATGGGAGCTTTCATCTTCTGCGAGATTCTGACAGCTTCGTAAGCATATTGGGCATACGCTCTACGACCAAAACCTCCACCCATGCGGGTCATTTGAATTTCGATTTTATCGGCAGGCAAATTCAATAATTTGGTGAGGGTGGGTTCCATCCAACCCGGTGCTTGTATTGGCCCCGCAACCAATGCCTTATCTGCTTCTACATGAGCGAAAAAGTTCATCGGCTCCATGGTATTATGTGCCAAAAACGGAGCATTGTAAGTACGCTCAATCACCTGAGCAGCATTTTTGAAAGCTGTTTCGGGGTCTCCATCTTTTCTTAGTTGTTGAGCTGGTTTCTTGGCATATTCAGCCATCAACTCAAATTGTTGGCTTGTTGTTTCCAATCTGCCAGGTACTACTTTCTCAGTTTTTCCACCTCTGCCCATCATTGTTTCTTTTAAGTCGCCAGCGGCTTCCCATTGGGCATTGATTTTTTTGCGAGCATTCATTACTTCCCAAGTAGAATTTCCCACAATGGCAATCATTTCATTGAAAGTACGAGTATCGAAACCAGCTTGCTCGAAACCATCATCATAGAGTTTGAAGCTAAACACATCTTTGATACCCGGCATTTTTTTGGCAGCAGTTGCATCAAACGACTTTAATTTCATACCGAATGCGGGTGGATGCTGAATCATGGCTATCAACATTCCATCTACTCGATAATCCATTCCGAAAAGTGGTTTACCAGTAACTACTTTTACACCTTCGGTATTTTTCTTTGAATTTCTAACAATTGAAAAATCTTTTGGGGCTTTCAACTTCACATCTTTTGGAACAGTCAATGTAGCTGCCTTAGCGGCCATTTCGCCATATTTTGCAGTTTTTCCACTCGAGTGAGACAAAACCCCTGCTTTTGTTGTAATTTCTGTTGCCGAAACACCCCAAGTTTGAGCGGCCGCTTCGATAAGCATTTGGCGGGCTGCTGCTCCTGCATTTCGGAGTGGTTTCCAGTACATTCGCACCGAATTACTTCCACCCGTAAATTGTGGTCCGTACTTCACATTATCGTGCGTACCCATTTCTACCACCACATCCTTCCAATCTACATCCAACTCTTCGGCCACCATCATCGGTAACGAGGTCATTACGTTTTGACCAAATTCGGGGTTTGGCACTAAAATTTTCACCACATTATCAGGCGTAATTTTGATGTAGGCCGCCAATTCAGACCAAACTGGCTCTGCTAAATTCAATGCTTCTACTTTTTCAGCAGCTTTTGTTTCCGAAAACCAACTGAAACTAAGCATCAAACCACCTCCTGCAAGGGCTGAGGACCTTAAAAAAGAGCGGCGACTTACAGCCCCCCCCGCCCCCAATGGGGGAGCTACAGCTTCACTATTATTTATGTTTTTCATCTTATTTTAAATGTAATTTTTAAAAATAATTTAATATACCCCGTTAAAGAGTTCCCCCATCGGGGGTTAGGGGGCTATTTTTTTGCAGCGGTTTTGATTGCTTCTTTAATTCTCAAATAAGTTCCACAACGACAAATATTACCACTCATGTACGCATCAATTTCTTCATCAGTAGGATTTGGATTGCTTTTTAATAAAGCTGAAGCCGACATAATTTGTCCAGATTGACAATAACCACATTGAGCTACATCGTGTTCGAGCCAAGCCTTTTGTACGGGATGCGTTCCATTTGCTGATAAACCTTCGATAGTTGTAATGGCTGATTTTCCAACCGCCGAAACAGGTAAACTACAAGAACGAACGGCGTTGCCGTCGAGGTGAACAGTACAAGCACCACATTGAGCCATGCCACAGCCAAACTTAGTTCCGGGCATGTTTAGGTGGTCACGCAAGACCCAAAGAATCGGAGTTGAGGGGTCAACATCTACTTGTTGCGTTTTTCCGTTGATTTTTAGAGAATATTTTGCCATAATTTAATGAGTGAATGCGAGTAAGAGAGTGAGTGAATAGTTCACAGTACAAAAATCTATAAAATTAACTATCTAAAATAATACTTTTCAAATGAAAACTTACGAAAATCAAATAAAGACACTTTTATCACCGGATTTAGTTTCCCTTTATGATTTTGATTGCTTTATCAGTTAAGCCGTA
>NZ_JBMLRC010000135.1:4038-6317 GCF_049241225.1 Emticicia sp. | reverse complement strand
TTTTGGTAGAAAAAGGGCTTTATTATGCCATGTGGCGTCAGCAAATTGGCGAACGCAAGAATAAACTGGTTTCTGCATAAAATTTAGTGTTCTACAAAAAATATGATAAATTTGTCAATAAATTTCTAAAAAATGAGTCAATATATCATAAATACGAAAAATGACAGTCAATCTGATGCTTTGATTAAATATCTAAAATCCTTAGATTTTATTGAAGTAAAAGTATTAAAAATGCCTCCAAAAAAGTCGGAAGCGGTAGCTGATGCAAAATCATTTTTAGAAGGATTACCTAATCAAAAGCATTCGCAGTCGGATGTGAATAAGGCAATAAAATCTATTCGTAAAAAACATGGCTATCAGTAAAATTAGGGTAGTTATCGACCCGAATATTATTGCAAGTGTCTTGCTTGGAGGAATAACACAAAAACGTTATTTGTGGCTTTTAGATAACCTTGAATATTTTGATATTTGCTATTCTGATAAGATTTTAGAAGAAATCAGACATTTTGCCGAAGTTAGTTATTTTCAGAAGAAAGGAATCACGATTTCAATTATAGAAAGATTCCTTTCTTCTTTTCAGGCCTATTCTTTAAAGATTATAGTAAGTTCAAAGGTAAAATTAGGTAGAGATACCAACGATTATTTTCTATTGAGCCTATGCCGTGATGCAAAAGTAAAGTTCTTAACCACAGGCGACCCCGATTTATTAGAATTGAGAAAATATGCTTCAACACAAATAGTGTCAATGAAAGATTTTGTTGAAATTTTTCAAAATAATTAGACTACTCCTGCATAACCTTCGTAATCTCGTTCAGTTTCTGCACTTTACTTTGGAAATCACCTTTGAGTTTATTTCTGATTGCCTGCAAATTATTCAATGTTTCTTGCAAGTTTTCGGGAATGATTTCTTCTAAAATCTCACGGAAACGTTTTGCAAAAGTCGGTGATTTTCCGTTGGTTGAAATGGCAATTTTCAAATCTTCTTTTACCACTACCGAACTCAAATAAAAATCGCACAAATCAGGAGTATCTGCAATATTCACCAATATTCGTTTAGCTTTACAATCGTCTCGTACTTGTCGGTTTACTTCTTTGCTATCAGTTCCTGCCGTAACGATGTCCATTCCTTCAAGGTGCGAAATGTCGTATCTTTCTTGAATCAAAGTAAGATTATGATGTGGCACTAAAGCCTTGATTTCATCACGAATTTCGGGTGCAACGAGCTTCACCGTCGCTTTTGGAGAATTTCTAAAAATAGCTTCGAGTTTTTCCAAACCCACATTTCCTCCGCCTACTACAAGCGTGTTCAATTCTTCAAGTTTCAGAAATACTGGAAATAATGTATTCATTTTTAAGCAATAAAAGTTTTTTCTAATATTCTCACCAAAGCTTCTAAACCGTCTTTATCAACTTCCGAAAAATCGTCTAATTTATCGCTATCAACATCCAAAACCATTGAAACATCGCCATTTTTATCAAAAACAGGCACTACAATTTCAGATTTTGAGGCCGAACTACAAGCAATATGCCCAGGAAACTCTTCGACATTTGGCACAATGACTGTTTCTTTAGTGCGATAACAATAGCCACAAACGCCCTTGTCGAAATTGATACGTGTACAGGCAATCGGACCTTGGAATGGCCCTAAAACCAATTGGTTTTCTTTTTTGAGATAAAATCCAACCCAAAAGAATCCAAAAGCTTCTCTGAGAGCAGCAGCAAAATTAGCCAAGTTAGCCGTTTGGTCTGTTTCACCACTCAAAAGTCCCTCAACTTGGGGAATAATACTATCATATACCTCTTTGCGGGAGGCATTTTCTGGAATATATAATGTTTCAGCCATATTTGTGGGGCGATGTTCCTACATCGTCCAAAGTAAGATTAAGCCACTGTATTAACAAAAAATCTTTTCAAAGTCGGGGCATCAATGGCCTTCATTTGCCATTTGTTGTTCAAATCAGCCAAAGTTGATAAAGTAATGTTATTGAAGATGATAGTTTCAGGAGAAACAAGACCACTTTCAACAGCTTTTCTGTATTGAAAAACTGAGAAAGTTTTTATTTCGTTGTCATCGATATATGCCTGTGAACGGTCGAAAAAATCTATGTTTAGGGCATCGCCAAGCTCTTTAAACCAACGAGTAGAGGCATCTATGGAGCAACCACTGGCGGCATTCATGTTTTGGTCGAGAGCAATAATCACGAAACGATTATGCAATACCTTCGCCGAGGCCAACAAGGCGGCTCCATGAGCAGCCCATTGATTAACGGCTGGCTTGA
>NZ_JBMLRC010000135.1:2500-3938 GCF_049241225.1 Emticicia sp. | reverse complement strand
GCCGAGGCCAACAAGGCGGCTCCATGAGCAGCCCATTGATTAACGGCTGGCTTGAGATAACTCTCAACCGTATTTACCTCATCAGCAGTCAACTGACGATTGGCTTGATACACCCAAATGCGGGCATCTTGCGGAATTTTATCGAAATCTACGTACATAATATTGTCTTTAAAAAAATATGCCACAATCAAAATTGCGGCATATATAATCTATAAACAATATTTTTTGAAAATAATCTCCGATAAAGTTGATTAATTTTTTATTGAATATAAGTTCTCTCAAATTTCATTATGAAAATGATTCATTGCCGTCTGCTTTAGCTGACGGAATCTTGAAAGAGCAAATCAAATTTGACTTTAGTCAAACCATTTATTTAAACTAAAGTCAAATTTGATTAAACATAAATATCCGTCAGTTAAAACTGACGGCAATGAATATTTACTGATGAATATCGAATTTTGTTTAGAAAATAAACAAGTTAGAAATCGGGTCGCCGATGCGATTGTCTTACATCGCTTGCTCCAACAATTCAGCTAAATCATAAACTTTTACTTCATGCTCACGCTCTTTGTTTTTTACACCATCTGACATCATCACCATGCAGAACGGACACGCCACCGCAATCGTTTTTGCTCCAGTAGCAAGTGCATCTTCTATGCGTTCGATGTTTACTTCTTTTGTGCCTTTTTCGGCATCTTTAAACATTTGAGCTCCGCCTGCACCGCAGCAAAGTCCGTTGGTTTTGCAACGCTTCATTTCTACGAGTTCAGCATCCAAATTTTCGAGTAACTGGCGTGGAGCTTCATAAATATCATTGGCACGACCCAAATAACAAGAATCGTGGTACGTAATTTTTTGTCCTTTAAACGAGCCACCGCCTTCAATTTTCACTCGCCCTTCGTTGATTAATTGCTGTAGATAGGTCGAATGGTGAATTACTTCGTAGTTTCCGCCTAATTCTGGGTATTCATTTTTAAGCGTATTGAAGCAATGCGGACAAGCCGTCACGATTTTCTTCACGCCGTAGCCATTCAAAACTTGAATGTTTTGTTGAGCCAACATCTGGAATGTAAATTCGTTTCCTGCTCTACGTGCGGGGTCGCCCGTACAAGCCTCTTCTGTGCCGAGAACAGCGAATTTTACCCCAATTTTATTCAAAATCTTTACAAACGAAATCGTAACTTTTTTATATCGGTCATCAAACGAACCAGCACAACCCACCCAAAACAATACTTCGGGTTCTTGACCGCTTGCTGCCATTTCTGCCATCGTAGGCACTTTATATTCGATAGTTTCTGCCATTTTTTTAATTAAGAATGTAGAATTAAGAATTAAGAATGATTTTTATTGTAACTCAACATTAACAAAAATAGTATGCGTGCATAATATTTGCAAGCGAGTAGCCGAAAATTATTTCTTGCAAAATAATCAATTTTCT
>NZ_JBMLRC010000135.1:0-2400 GCF_049241225.1 Emticicia sp. | reverse complement strand
TTAATTCCAAATGGAAGGTCTTTTTTCTGTTGAAACAACATATTTTGCTGATGTAATTTTGCCCGTGCCGATTCCACGAATGTTTACGTATCGGATACCGAGAAATTTTGTTGATGAGATAAAAATCGGAGCGAGGGTCATTGTTGAATTCGGCAAAAATCGGGTCGTGACGGCGGTTGTCGGACGGATTCACGAAACACCTCCAGCAAAATACCAAGCAAAATATATTCTCGAACTACTTGATACAGAGCCACTTATCACGAAGCAACAACTTTGGCTATTCGATTGGATTGCCGATTATTATATGTGTTGCGTGGGCGAAGTGATGAATGTGGCCGTGCCGTCGGGTTTGAAAGTTACGAGCCAATCGAGGATTCAACTCAATCCTGACTTTGACCATCCTGAGCTTTTGGAAGAAAACGAAATTGAGTTTTTGGAGATTCTGAAAAACCATGCTTCGTTAACTTATGATGATGCCTTGAAATTTGTGGGCGAAACCAACATCAATGCCATGATAAAGTCGTTGATTGGTAAGCACGCAATTATTATGTATGAGGAAGTTAAGGAAAAATATAAGCCAAAAATTGCTAAAAAGATTCGTCTAAAAAGGGTTTACGAAGGCAGTGAAGAAGTGGCTAATTTGATTGATTCGTTGGCCAAAAATGCCAAACAACAAACGGTTGTGTTGGAATATTTACGCCAGATTCCGATGCACCAACTGCGTGAACGCAATCAGTTTGGAGTTGATAAATCGTTTTTTACACAAGGCGAAACTTCCGATTCTTCGCTCCATAAATTGATTGAAAAAGGAGTTTTGGAGCAGTTTGAAATCGTGGTTTCTCGTTTTGGCGATGATATGCCAACTGAGCCAGTTAAAATCGAGCTGACCGAAGCCCAACAGCAAGCCAGCAACGAGATTTTATCGAATTTTCAAGAAAAAGACATCGTTTTACTGCACGGAATTACGGGTAGTGGAAAAACTGAGATTTATATTGATTTGATTCAACAAGTGCTTGAAGGTGGCTCGCAAGTATTATTTTTATTGCCCGAAATTGCCCTTACGACCCAAATTGTGGTGCGTATGAAGCGAGTTTTTGGTGATAAAATGGGTGTGTATCACTCTAAATTTTCGGACAATGAACGAGTTGAGGTTTGGAAAGGTGTGCTTGAAGGACGCTACCAGTTTGTGGTAGGTGTGCGTTCGGCGGTTTTCTTGCCGATGGACAATTTGGGCTTGGTGATTATTGATGAAGAACACGAAAGTTCGTATAAACAATATGACCCCGCACCACGCTACCACGCCCGTGATGTAGGCATTATGCTGGGGCTAAAACAAGGTGCAAAAATCTTGTTGGGTTCGGCCACGCCCTCACTCGAAAGTTATTATCAGGCTTCTACTGGCAAATATGGTTTGGTTACGCTCAACCAACGCTACGGAAATGCACAGTTGCCTGATATTCAACTGATTGATTTAAAAGCTGAACGCAAGGCAAAAACCATGAAAAATGATTTTTCGGGAACTTTGTGCCAGCATATTGAACATAATTTGGCCATTGGCGAGCAGACAATCATTTTCCAAAACCGACGTGGTTATTCGCCGTATTTGAATTGCCAAGAATGTAATTGGATTGGTGAATGTGAGCAATGTGCGGTGAGTTTGACTTACCACCTCGACTCGAAAGAATTGCGTTGCCACTATTGCGGACATAAAGAGGAAATTCCGAGGGCTTGTCCAGCTTGTGGTTCGGGGAAAATCCGAACGGTGGGTTTTGGGACTGAAAAGCTCGAAGATGACCTCCGAATTATGTATCCAGCGGCACGAGTACAACGCATGGATTTGGATACGACTCGCACAAAAAATGCTTATCAGACAATTCTTGGGGAGTTTGAGCAAGGAAATACCGATATTTTGGTCGGAACGCAGATGATTAGTAAAGGTCTGGACTTCGACCGAGTGAGTTTGGTTGGAATTTTTGATGCCGACCGCATGATTCATTTTCCTGATTTTCGGGCGGCTGAAAGGGCTTTTCAGATGCTTACGCAGGTGAGCGGGCGTGCAGGCCGACGTGAGAAAAAAGGTTTGGTGCTGATTCAGACCAATAATACGCAACAAAGTTTGCTACACAAAGTTGTGGCGAACGATTATATGGGTTATTATAATGATGAAATCAAGGAGCGAGAAGGGTATTTTTATCCGCCTTTTACTCGTGTGATTTCGATAACCGTAAAGCACGAAGAACAAGACAAAGCCGAAAAAGCTGCTCATTGGTTGGCCAATAAATTGCTCGAAAAACTCGGCAAAGCTCGTGTACTCGGCCCCGAAAAAGGTATGGTTGAGCGAGTAAGAAATAAGTTTTTGTTTGATATTTTGCTAAAACTCGAAAAAGATAAACTCAACAT
>NZ_JBMLRC010000134.1:0-1152 GCF_049241225.1 Emticicia sp. | reverse complement strand
TTCTTAAAGCCTCTTCAAAAGCCCTCGACTGGGCATTTGTACGGTAAAGAATCGCGAAATCGGTGTTTTTTAAGCTATTATTGTTTTTTTCTTCAAAAATATTGGTGGCAATCAAACGGCCTTCTTCGTTATCAGAGGCCGCTTTTATGACATCAATTTTGCTTCCTTCTTCGTTTTCTGAGAAAACTTTTTTCTCGAGTTGTTCTTTATTTCGAGCAATGACCGAATTGGCCGCATTGACAATCGTTTGGGTCGAACGGTAATTTTGTTCGAGTTTTACGACTTTCAAATCGGGGTAATCGGCTTTGAAATTCAAGATATTTTGAATATTTGCACCACGGAACGCATAGATACTTTGGGCATCATCGCCCACGATACAGATATTCTGATGCACCGACGAAAGTTTTCGAGTAATCAGATACTGTGAAACGTTGGTATCTTGAAACTCATCGACCATGACGTGCTTAAACTTGTGTTGGTATTTGTTCAACACATCGAGGTGGTCACGGAAAAGCACGTTGGTATTGTAGAGCAAATCGTCAAAATCCATGGCATTGGCTTGGAAACAACGCAGCACGTACATCTTATAAAGTCGGCCGATTTCGGGCATTCGGGCGGCTTTATCATCTTCCATATACACAGGATTATTGGCGTAAGCCTCCCACGAAACCAAAGCATTTTTGGCACTCGAAATCCGATTGAGTACGTAGTTTGGCTTGTAGGTTTTATCGTCCAGACCCAATTCTTTGATGATTGTTCGCATCAAAGACCTCGAATCGTCAGTATCGTAAATCGTAAAATCAGAAGTATAACCCAATCTTTTTCCTTCAAAACGCAAGATTTTGGCAAAAACTGAGTGAAAAGTTCCCATCCAAAGGTTTTTGGCATCGTTTCCGATAACGGCCTCGATACGCTGACGCATTTCGCCCGCCGCTTTGTTGGTAAACGTCAACGACAAAATATTGAAAGGGTCAACGCCTTGCTCAATCAACCACGCAATGCGGTAAGTAAGCACACGGGTTTTGCCCGAGCCTGCACCCGCAATAATCATCAATGGGCCTTCGGGGTGCGTTACTGCTTCTCTTTGTGGTGGGTTAAGTTTCTCTAAATAATTATCTTTTGCCATTCGTTTCTCTTTTTGGACTGCAAATT
>NZ_JBMLRC010000133.1:0-1453 GCF_049241225.1 Emticicia sp. | reverse complement strand
ATTAATTCTAAGGAAGTCTTCGCTCAAAGCGAAGGCTTCCTTTTTTGTTTAGAAGAACCTTTATTTTTTATCTTTTAATGCTTCTTTACGCTTTTTTTCTTGCTCTAATTCGGCTGGAATATGGGCATAGGCTTTGAGTAAAGCTTTGTCAATCTGTTCAAATATTGGTTCTCTTTTCAAAATTTTCATATTCAATAAAATTTATTCCAAAGTTCTGAATTTTCAACAATTATACTCTTATCAATTAACATTTCGGCAATTTTTTGAGGATGCCCCAATGTATAATCTGAGTTGTCGTAAATTGACCATTTGTCAACAATCGGCAAGAAAAGATTCATCAAGTTTTTTATGCCGCTTTCATAACGTCTTCTGATTACCTCTTCAGGAATATTATGCCCTCCTTGACGAACCCTTCGAGCTACTCTTTCAATAGCATGCTCCGCATTTTCAATCCAAAAATATACCAAAACAACTTCATAAGCAAGATTTTGAGCTTTCCTGACTAATTCAACATAGCTCTTAGTAGCCAGTGTTGTTTCTATCACAAAGTCAATTCGTTTTCCTAAAGATATATGTATCTCGTTTAGCATTTACCTACCCGCTTGGATAGCCACACTCTCGGGAGAAATAGGGTTTAATTGAGCAGCAATGATGTCGGCATTCAAAAAAGTATCAATTCTGAAAACATCAGGTAAAAGTACTTTTGCCGCAGTTGTTTTACCAGCTCCATTACAACCAGCTATGATGTATAAATTAGGCATTTTAAGGTTTGATTTGGTCAAATTTACTAAAAATGCCTAATTCCACAAGCTTTTACGCTTTTGTTACTTTCGACCTTAAAGCAAATGATAGCCCCACTGAAAAACCTACAGTTTGATTTCTCACGGGTAATTGAACCAAGGGTAAGTTTAACACCCGAGAAAAACCATGTTGGTAGCGTCCTTCCATAAAAAACTTACCATTTTTAAACGGAATTTCGTAACCCAAAGCCCCTACTCCACTAAATTCGGCATCTTTGAAAAGTCCAGTGCCTAGACCCGTACGAATCGGAAAAATATTGAGCACACGAATTACCGTTCTTGAATCAAACAAATACCCAACTGATGGCCCTAATAAAATATACGCATGACCTTCGTTTGAGTCGCCGAGCTTAAATTTTGCTAAAATTGGTATTTCTAAATGGTTGTTTTTCAAGGCAATTCTCCCACCTATCGGAATATCAATACCAAACAAATTCTCGCCTCCATTGATATTAAACGATTCGTTTATCACAAAACCTTTCTGTGTAAAAGCCAACTCGGGCTGAATCGAAATTCTATCCGAAATAGGCAACTCAACAAAAACTGCACCCGATGGGGCAGGTAAAAGTTTAAAATCGGGCGTAATATTTTCAATCAGTTTGAATTTTGTCATGGTCGAGCCCGTAATGCCTCCACGCACACCAACAAAAATT
>NZ_JBMLRC010000132.1:0-20563 GCF_049241225.1 Emticicia sp. | reverse complement strand
GTACGCACGAAGATACACTCGTTGAAGAACACATCGCTGGTATTCCTGCCGACCAGTTTATGAATAATCACCTCAACGATGCCAATTTTAATCCCATTCGTTTGAGTAAAGAGTTTATCAAGTTCAACGAGCGTTGTTTTGTAAGGCTTTTGGGCGATATGCACTCCTCAAATTTTGTGATAATTGTTACGCCTGATTTTGAAGATTTCCATTACCGCCTACGAGCGATTGACTTCGACCAACAATCATACGAGGCGTCAAAGTCGGTCTACATGCCACAGTACTTTAAGCAAAACAATGCTATGATTCAGATGGGAATGAAGTTTCTTACGCCCGAGTCGGTGAAACAATACCAAGCCGAAGAACGAACGCTCATTGCCAATAGATTGCGAGAAGAAAAAAGCAGAATGCACGATTTGATTGAAACCATGAAAAAAGATACGCTTTCGTTGCCAGAAAATCTAGAATCTCTCAAAAAAGATTTGGCAAGGCATTATCAAAATACTAATTTTCTGAATTGTAAAAGTATGGGCGAAGTGGTAGAGTTGAGTTTGAAATTGGTTTTGATACATTGAAATAAAAGGCTGTCTTAAAAATAAAATCAACCAAATAATATTCTGCAAATCACCTCATCCCAACCCTTCTCCTCACAGGAGAAGGGCTCTAAGTCTCCCTCTCCTGCGAGGAGAGGGAGATTTAGAGGGTGAGGCGGCCGACGCTCGGTCAAATGCTATCCAAATATTCTTTTGTGAAGAAAACTTTTGAGACAGCCTCTTGGTTTTTTTATGATACTTTTCTCATGGTATTTACGGTCACGTGTGGCCAAACCACTGGAATATTTTGCCCCGTTGGTGGGAATACCAAATTGATTGTCTGTGTATATTGTAATTGTAAAATATTAGGC
Organism: Emticicia sp.; assembly: GCF_049241225.1. Lineage (NCBI taxonomy): Bacteria > Pseudomonadati > Bacteroidota > Cytophagia > Cytophagales > Leadbetterellaceae > Emticicia > Emticicia sp. The sequence goes on along the minus strand of NZ_JBMLRC010000132.1, from coordinate 19,659 downwards.
TGCCCAGCTGTTGGGTTTTCGATTTCTTCTATCCAAAAAATTGCCTCCATGTCGGTTGTTTTGATATTTTGTTGGATAAACGGAATATTCAAAATACCTCCATCCGTATTCTTTGTCGAGAACGATAAGGTAGTCATGCTTGCCAATTTCTGCGAACCTAATGTAGTTTCTAAAAACGAATTAGGATTTAATTGATTAAACTCCGGAAATTGGTTTGTATTATATTGGCCTTCACCATATCCTAAAGGTAAGCGACCCGCCACAGCAAAAGGGAAAGTATTAGCAGTGCCAAAGAAATCGTTGTTGGGTGGCAGTGTATCAAATGATGTACCTGGGGCAAGTACCGAATTTCCGTGCGGAATTGTTGCCAAACGAACCACATCAAAGTTTGAATTAAGGTTTTGAATATTCAAGAAAAACCCTCTTTCGGCATGAATTTCTTGTCCTTTTCCGAATCCCCTCGAATTACAGAAATCAGTTTCGCAGGTACTATGAATGACTTGCTCGTACATCAAGCCCACTATTTGTTGGGTATTTTCTACGCCGTCAATAAATGGTCCACGATTACTGGCCGTCACGACTGGTTTAAAAGTAAGTGTTTCGATGTACGGAATTACTTCTAACACAAACTCCTGTTGTGGTGGTCCGGGAACTGCAATAACATTCCAACCCATACCTGGGTCGCTCTCCCAAGTACCTTGAAGTTGTGTGAGGGGTCCTAAATCTACTTGAGAAGCCTGTGCTTTTGTGAGTATTTGGATACCTGCTGGTATTACACCAAATTTAGTTTTCATGACTGTAAGTGTTTTGAGGTTAAATGTTAAATCTATTTTTTAGAACTCGGACAAATAAATGGATAATTGGTGTCGTCAATGATTGGCTTGATTCCAAAGAAGTCGTTCAATACCGACTCGGCCGTGCAGTAAGCTCCTTCTACCCAAGCTTGGTCGTTCGAATAGGTTTCGCCTACAATAAAAATATTGGCATCTGCTCCGTCAATTAATTGAGATGGCTTACGAATATTTTGTTGTACTTCGCCAATATTGTAGTGAGCAGCATAAGCATGATAGCCCGCATTGAATGGCGGCAATGACCAGTCCATGTACGAAACTTCGAGTGGCTCAGGCACGGCCGTATAATCGGAAGCTGGGCCAAAATGCACCGCTGCCAATTGCTTACGAAGCATCTTGACCATAATCTCGGGGGCCTTGCGAGGGCCATCGAGTGGTTGTGTGTTTTCCGAAATTGGAATTTTACGCTCGGCATTAGGGCCTAATTCAAGCTCTTGCCAGAAAGTCGTAAAACTTTCATCGTCATAACTTGCCAAAAGCCCGTAAACTGGTTCGGCTTTTTCATCGAGAGCATTATTTCCAAAATAAACTACCTGACGAATTGGCGTATCAGTCACGCTCGGTCCAATGGTATTTCGTTTGGCGGTAGTCAAGATTTGTTGTTCTTGTTTGTAAGTCAATCGTTCTTCAACGCAGGCCTCAACGGCTTTGATGAAATCAGCTGCCGAAGCAAACGGCGTTTCCATCAAATTATCATCAGCGGCAATAAGATTGATGTATTCCTGCGGAAAATCACTGAGTTGAGTCAAGACATCGCTCGTAATTTCATAACTCAAAATCGGTGCGGGATACGGCGTTGTGCTTTCTGTCCACCATTCTCTATCGAAAAACATTCCTACTTTATACGAAGGTTGCATAATGGCCGACTCTAAGAAAAGTTGTACTTTTCTATGATTCAGCACATCAATTCCTTCGTGGTTTTCGTAGCGTGTGGCTTGGGCAACCAAATCAATGGCGTAGCGTGGCATGGCCAACCAAGCAGCATCGGTTGTTTTTGAAGCACTTTTTTTATTTGGATTTTTACGAGTAGCGATTCCGTAATGAATCACACCATCAATTTGTAAAATCGAGTGTAGGCGAGTATTTGGATGATATTCAAAATTGATACCTTTTTCGGAAGCTAATTTCAGAATTTCATCGAAAAGAGCATTAAACATACTCGAAAAACCCAATGTAAGTGTGCGGTATTCGTTGCCAGGGGTAAATTCATTATTCGATTGAAACGCCACTGCAGAGTTCCAGTTGATGACGTTCGACGAATATCCATTTCCATCAGCCACGTAATTATACCCCTCCGAACCCAGTTGGTCATACATCAAATTCCAATAGCCAATATCTTTCAATAAATCGCCTTTTTGGTAAACCGACGAATCGGGTAAATCGACATTGATTCTTCCGTTTTCATAAAAATCGCACCATTCGGCACGGGTCTGTGGGCCAGAAGTGGCCGTAACTGCCAAATTCTCGACGGTAGCAAAACCAGTATCGGGCGAGTCTGTTGCACCAAAATGGTCAACATTATAGGGTGCTGGGTTGCTTGATGTTATATCATTAAGGTACATATTTTTTGTACGCAAATAATACAACGGATTTGTTGACTCATTGAATGGCACCGAATATTTATCAAGCCCCAATTGATTAATAACCGTCGTTACTACACGATGCCCACCTGCTTCACCACCATTATCGCCATTCCAGTACGAATACCTCATTCCGCCCAATTCGAGGTACGATTTTGTATTGTCATTTTGGTAATGCCACGTACAGATTCTGGCTCCTGCCGCACGAGTTCCCGTATATTCGCTCGAAAAATCGTATTTTCCCCAATCATACAATTCGAGGGTATCACCTTTTTTTAGTTGTTTGGCTTTGCCTTCTTCGGTTTCGGCCACTCCGTTCAGAAGTCGCCATGCCGTGTAAAGCCCCGAAGCTCCCGCTCCAAAAATTGAATAAGTTTTCATGGTTATAGGTGCTTTTAGCACAATTAAGAATTGAGAATTAAAAATTGAGGATGTAGTCCATTTGTTTAGTAAACATCACAATGTACAAGCTTCAGTTTTTTTGCCGATTTTTTAAAGAGATTTAAAGTATTTGTGTCCCAACTGAAAATGCTTAATATCATAGGGTGTTTTACCATCAAGGGTTAAATCGGTTAAGATTTTCCCTAAAAACGGCACAAATTTCGCTGCCCAACCTGTAGCATAAAGCACAATATCTTGATGATTCGGGACATAATTAGGAGCAAAATCAATGATTAGTTCTTTGGTTGGCACATCGCTCAAAGCTATCAGACAAGTGGAAGTATAATGTGGAGTTGGGTCGAGGCCAGTCATGTGGTCTTTTACCCACTGAGCCGTATAGGCCAATTCCTGTGGATTTGGCACAAGCGTACGCTGATTAGGATTGGTTAAGGGTTGTATAACAAAGTCGGGAGCAACTCGAATATATTCAGGATGATTCCAATCAACACTCGGAAAGCCGTAAAACTGATTCCCATTGCTGCCAACGGCATTCTGAAAAACAAACCACGTTGGATACTGAATCTTAGGGTCGAGTTTCTTGAAATATGCCGAGGTCATATTCCAATAAGTGGCCCTTATCGTAAAATTTAGTTGATTAATTACACTATCAATGTAAGGCCCAGGAACAATCACCAGTTTTTCGGAGATAAACGTACCTTCGGGCGTGGTAATCTCAAAGGTATCTTTGTGCTGTTTCACCCCAATTACGGGGCATTCTTCTTTCATTGTCACGTAAGGACTTTTCGAGTTCAAATCATAAAGCGTTTGCAAGGTCGCTCGTAAATCAATACTTGCTCCATCGGCTTGAAATAAACCTGTGTAAGTTTCGGGTAAGTTTTTAAAATGATATTGCTCTTCGATCTCCTTAGAAGTGAGCGAAGTATAAGGCACATTGAGTTGTTGTAGTGCCTTTTCGGCTTGACTGATATTTCCCTCGGTTGACTTCACGGATGGGTCGCCAAACCAAAGCGTGCCCACTTTATCTAATAACTTTACGGGCGTATGCGATTGCAATTCGTCCCAATAAGGCTCAGAATCCAACACAAATTGCACCATGTAGCTCTCGGGATACGGAATTCTGAATTGTCGAGAAACTCCCGCCGAACTTCCCATTTGATTAATAAAACGAAACTGCTCCAGTACAAGCGTATCCGTTTTTTTCTTACCCAGATGATAGGCAGTAGAAAGCCCCATTGCTCCCCCTCCTATCACAATTACTTCATAATTTTTTTTAGTTTTTGGCATGGCATTAAGTTTCGTATAGTATAACGGTTTTTATAAAGGCGGGAGCATCACTAAAAGTAGTGTGTGAATTACTTTTAGGATACACAAAACTATTGCAAATCTTCAAGCCACAGAAGCGTATAAATGCCCGATTTCAAAAACAGGTATTTATACGCATTTGCGTTTTTACTATTCAATATATCTTTGCTAAACCTTAGTAAACGTTATAGCCATTAAAACCTAATCCACTATCTATCAAGCCATTGTGGCACCCATACCCTATACATTTCCTCTAAAATCTGTTAAACTTTACTTACACAATGAACAACCACGTAGTTTCAAGTAAAACCTTCTTGACTATCTCGACCTACCTAACGGGATACAGCGAAGTTGAGCTTTTGGGTACGGGCATGTTAGAAACTTATTTCAATGTTTTTCTGGAAAAGTTTTCGCCCGAAACACTCCATTATTTCTTTGCCGAAGTTGATGAAATCCTGCTCGAATCAGCGGGCGATGAAGACCAAATCAATGCGGCCATTGCGGCACGTCTCATACCCGACTCGGCTTATGATGGCATAGCCAAAAACATTATTTTGGTTTGGTACACTGGCAACTGGGGAAGCGATGTCATCAGCACGCAGTCGTATCAACAAGGCTTGATGTGGGATGCGGCCGAAGCACACCCACCCGGTGCAAAGCAGCCTGGCTACGGCTCTTGGGCCAACTTACCAATCAGAATTCCAACCAAATAATGCTCAACAAAAATGGAAAAGAAGACAAAAGAAGAATTTGATGTCGTAATCGTTGGTTCGGGTATTGCAGGAAGTGTTTTGGCAAAAACGCTTACCAATGCTGGCAAAAACGTATTACTACTCGAAGCAGGATTGCAAGCTGGCATGGCTTTCGACCCCGAAGCTGCCTACAAGAATTACCAATATTACATAGATACATTTTATAAGGCATCGGCCAAAGTGCCAAATTCGCCGTATCCGAATATCAAAGATGCTCAGTCGATTGATGTACTTGATATTGAGCCAATTACGCAAACTAATAGCCCATCAACCAAAGGTTATTTGGTGCAGGCAGGGCCATTGCCTTTTGGTAGCGACTGTCTGCGTGGGCCGGGCGGGACTACGCTTCACTGGTTGGGTTCTACGCCACGTATGTTGCCCAACGATTTTCAGATGCAAACACTCTACGGTCAGGGTGTCGACTGGCCCATTTCATACGACGAGCTCATGCCTTATTACGAAATGGCTGAAAACGAAATCGGGGTTTCGGGCAATGTTGAAGACCAAGTTGGGCCAGATATGGGCATTGAGAATTACGGAGAAGGATATGTTTTTCCGATGAAAGAGATTCCACAAAGTTATCTCGACCAAGTGTGTATCGAAAAAACACAAAATCTCAAAGTAAAACTTCACGGTAAAGAATATACGATTACCTGCATCAGCACACCACAAGGCCGAAATTCAATTCCAAACCCTGCTTATAAGTTTGCAGGAACGTATTGGAATAAAAAAGCCCAAAAGCTCGAACTGGTCAAAAACGATGAAGAATACGAGCCAGTGGGTGCTATCTGGGACCAAAACACAGGACATCGCTGCGAAGGCAATGCCAGTTGTGTGCCTATTTGCCCAGTGCAAGCCAAATACAATGCACTCAAGACTCTTCGCAAGTCCGACCCGAAACGACTAAAAATTATTACCCAAGCTGTGGCTTCTAAAATATATACTGATGAAATTACCAACGCCATCACGGGCATCGAGTACAAAAAATATAAATACGAAAACTCGACTGTCTATGATACTGCCATTGCACGAGGCAAAATTTATGTGTTGGCGGCCAGTGCCATTGAAAATGCAAAAATTTTGTTGACATCGGGCATTGCCAATTCGAGCGACCAAGTTGGCCGTAACCTCATGGACCACCTCGTGATGCTTACTTGGGGACTACTTCCCGAAAAAGCTTATCCGTATCGTGGGCCAGGTTCTACGACTAATATTCCGACTTTTAGAGATGGAGAATTTAGAAAAGAGCACGCCGCTTGGATTTCGCCAATTGATAACTGGGGCTGGTCTTGGCCAGTTTTTTCACCTGGCTCTGATGTAAGCTCGGCCGTGAGTAGCGGAATGTTTGGTAAAAAACTGCGTAGCCACCTCAACGATGTACTTCCTCGACAATTATTGTTGCATTTTGAGTGCGAACAAACGCCCGACCCAAATAATCGAGTGACGATTGACCCGCAGTACAAAGACCAACTTGATAATTATCGCCCTGTAATTCACTACGATGCTTCGGAATACATGAAGAAATCGTTTGAAGCGGCCAAAAAAGTTTCTGACCAAATTTTTGCGGCCAATGGCGTGGAAGATTACACTGCTTACAGTGTGGCCAACGACCCCGACTACGTAACCTACAAAGGTCAAGGCTATAATTTCTGGGGGGCTGGGCATATCGTAGGTACGCATCGCATGGGTTCATCGAAAGAAGATTCGGTGGTTGATAAAAACCAACGCACATGGGACCACGAAAATCTATATCTCGTAGGCTGTGGAAACATGCCAACTCTCGGAACATCGAACCCAACGCTTACGATGACCGCTCTCAGTTTTAAAGCCGCCGAGGCAATTCTCAAACAATTAGAAAACTAAGCCATGGAATCACTCTTTCAAACAAATAATCCGAAACGCCACAAAATCATTTCGGATAGATTCGATACTATTCAATTAAAAAGCAGCGGTGAGCAATTTGAGACAGCTTCGCAAGAAACCCTCCACAAAAAGCTCGAAATCTTAAAAGATGATATACAATCGGCCATTGAGCTGGAGCATTCAACCATTCCGCCGTATCTTTGTGCGTTATATTCTATCAAAGACGGTGCAAACGATTACGCAGCCAATACCATCAAAAGCATTGTTTTAGAAGAAATGCTACACATGATTATGGCTGCCAATATTCTCAACGCCATCGGTGGTAGCCCAGCCATCAACACGCCCGATTTTATTCCCGAATACCCAACCAAACTTCCGAAAATCACCGAAGATTTTTATGTAAGTCTCGAAAAATTTTCGAAGAGTTCGATAAGCACTTTCTTGCAAATCGAGAAATCGGCCGAGCATAAACCACATCCAGGAAAGGAATATCATTCGATTGGCGAATTTTATGCTTCCATCAAAAGAAGACTAAAATGGCTTGATAAGGCCATTGAGGGCGGAATCTTCACCGGAAAACCCGAATTACAAATCACCACCGAGCAATATTATGGCAGTGGTGGAAAACTCGTTTCAGTTTATTGCTTAGATGACGCCATTTTGGCCATTGATGAAATTGTGGGGCAAGGCGAAGGAATCGATGGAGAGATTGAAGACCCCGACCACGAATTATTTGGCGAGGGAATCGAATATGCTCATTATTTCCGCTTCAATGAGATTTATCACGAACAAAAATATCGCCCAAGAGATAGCCCACAAGAGCCACCAACAGGAAAACCAATAACGGTAGACTGGGATGCAGTTTATAACATGAAAGAAAATCCTAAGATGACAGATTTACCGAAAGACTCTGAAATTTGGCAGAAATCATATAACTTCAATAAAACTTATATGGCTTTGCTCAATAATATTCACGATGCTTGTAATGGAAATCCACAATTATTAATGCAGGGAATTGCGTTGATGTATGACTTGAAATACAAAGCCCTCGAACTAATGAAAATTCCGATTGCAGAAGGTAGCAGTATTACAGTCGGACCAAGTTTTGAGTATGTGGAGTAGAAATAAAGTTATACCCATGTATAAGTCATCCCGAATTTAGTGAGTATAGTACAAGTCTAAAAATTTGCAAACTCTCATTGCCGTCAGTTTTAACTAACGGTACCTTATATAAAAACAAATTCGACTTTAGTCGAAATACCTGTTTTGACTAAAGTCGAATTTGTTTCTGTCCAAAAACCGTCAGCTAAAGCAGACGGCAATGAATTTTAAAATTTCAAAATTGTTGTATTCAATCCTTTGTAATTGCCCAAAACATTAATAACCAACCAATTACGAGTAAAGTACCACCAATTGGAGCAACCGCCCCGAATACATTGAGGCCTGTAAAACAAATAGTATATAAAGCTCCGCTAAAAATCAATACGCCCGCCAACATGCAATAACCACTGTAAGTAAGGGTTTTATTTGAAATATGTTTCGATAAAATACCTATCAATACCAATGCGATTGCATGATAAAATTGGTAGCGAACACCAGTCTCGAAAGTCTCGAATCGACCACTTGCCGTAAGCATTGGTTTAAGAGCGTGAGCCCCAAAAGCACCAACCATCACCCCTACTGCTCCCAAAAGCGAGCCTGCCTGCAAAAAAAGTTTATTCATAATAATCTATTTTATAATTAATGCCGTGAAATTAATCAAAAAGCAGAATTCTTTATCGCTCGGAGATTAAAAGCTTTAAAATACTTAGTAACACGAACGTAAATTTCCACGTTTGACCCCATTCGAGGTCAGATATTGGTAGGGTGATTGTTTTTCTACCGATATTAGACCCCGAATGGGGTCGAACAAAATCGGCTCAATTTACTATCCGAAGAAACATTTTACTATGGTAACTTTGAAAAATCAATCGTTGGCATTTTGCCTTTCTTCAGTCGCTCAAAGCTTTGATTAAGTTTTGTATTATCATTAAAGAATCCACAATTTCTCAAATAAAACTGACCATTTTTCATGCCTCCATCATAATCTACTCGGTATCCCTTGCGGGCAGTATTATCGGCCGTAAGTGTAACTTGATTGAGTTCTGTCCAGCCATTTTTAGCTGTAAAAACCCATTGATTATCAAAGTTTCCCATGCGTTCTTGGTTCCCAGTTTCGGGAATAAAGTTTTCGAGAAAAGAATACAAACTTTTCAAATAAGTTGATGTTTTCGGGCGTTTGAAACTCGCAATCAGTCGCCATTGGTTTTCTTCGGGAGCAAAAAAGTAAGCCGTGTAGGTGGTATAATTATCGGTGGTAGGTTTTCCTTGCAACAAAAACTTATAAGTATTTCCAGCTTTCCAATTATACTTTAAATAGCTTTGTCCGCCCGAACCTTCATTGCCAAATTCGCCTGTATAGACCCCATCACCCTTTTTCAAGAGCAAAATCTTTTGGTCTTGTGGAATTGCCGCAGGATTATCGGTCGTGAACGGACTCCAAACCGAAAACAAAATTCTTCGTTCGGTTTCCGAATTTACTTGCATTCCGAAATAGCCTTCGCCAAAGCCATTAGCCATAAAATACGAGCCAATCACGTCATTTCCTTTCGGAATCGTGACTTCATTATAAAACCATTCCACATTCTCTAAACCATCAGTCGGATAACGTAAATGTACCGAAGGCCCTCTTCTTCCCCAATAAAAATAATTCCCTTCATTATTTTTTACATACGTAAGTTCAGAAGTAACCGAAGTACCACTCACTCCCAAACTCGAAATCATTCCGAAATTGGCATTTGTTTTAGTCATACCTTTTATATCGACCGAAACATAACCCGCCTGTGGCAGATTCCATTCTCCCACAAAAAACTCTCTTTCAGCATCACCTTCCGCCACAAACTCAATGCTTTTTCCTAAAATACTGACACTAATTTTACTTTTACTTCCTTTCGGATTCATCACGACCGATACTTTGAGCGAGCCTTTCTGGGCAACTTTAAAATAAGTACGGCAAACTGTTTTGTCAGAATTCCAATTTAGCAGGCCTTGTTCTTTTATTTCACCACCATTGGTTGTCCAAGCGTTTCCACCGAGCGGAACCATCTGCTTATTGGTATCATGCTCATTATCAAGCACTTTATCAGCTTTACATTGCAAAAAAGTTGTCAGAAATACGAGGATTAGAAATTGAGTTTTCATTGTTGTTGAAGAAGGTTGATAGAAATTATTGTATTTTCTGTGAAGGTAATTAAAAAATAAAAACCTATGGAACTATGGATAAATAAAATTAGTTGTATATACATATAATGTAAGTGTAAATATTAAATAGATACGACAATGAGCCATATAAAATCAGTACAGCAGATATTAACTCCGCCGCCATCTCACATGGTAGGCGATGGTTTCAGAGTGCATAATTTTTTTCCGAGTGGATATAAAATGGGAATGCACCGCATGAGTCCGTTTTTCTTGCTTGACTATAATTCAAAAGTTGAGTTTCCACCAAAAGATGAGCCCCGTGGCGTGGGTGTGCATCCACACCGTGGCTTTGAGACCGTTACAATTGCTTATCACGGTAAAATTGCTCACCATGATAGTAGCGGAAACAGTGGCATAATCGGCACAGGCGATGTACAATGGATGACCGCAGGAAGTGGGGTTTTACACAAAGAATACCACGACCGAGAGTACAGCAAAGCTGGTGGGTTGTTTCAGATGGTGCAGCTTTGGGTAAATTTGCCAGCCAAAGACAAAATGACCACACCAAAATATCAAGGTATAGAAAATGCTCAACTTGGCAAATACTATTTACCTGATAATCAAGGACTTGTTGAGGTAATTGCGGGCGAGTATAAAGGTATCAAAGGTGCAGCATCGACATTCACACCAATCAATATGTATAATGTTCATGCAAAAAAAGGGGCAATAGTTGATTTATCTTTAGATGAAAAACACAACACAGGAATTGTGGTAATTGAGGGAAGCGTGAAAGTAAATGATACTGAAACTGCTCCAGTAGATAACTTTATTTTATTCAGAAACGATGGAACAGAAATAAAAATCGAAGCCCTCGAAGATGCTGTGTTATTGGTGTTAAGTGGCGAGCCAATCAACGAACCAATCATGCAATACGGTCCATTTTTGATGAATAATAAAGCCGAAATATTGCAGGCGTATGATGATTTGGCAAAAGGGAAATTTGGCGTTTTGGAAGATTAATGCTTAGGAAGAAGTGAATATAAGAAGCATCAGAATACGTTTTTTCAAACGAGCTGAAAGAAATTTACCACGGAGGCACGGATTTCACAGATTTACACACAATATTTTTGAAAATTATCCGTGTCAATCTTAAAATCTGTGCCTCTGTGGTAAACGTCACTTATAAATTCTACCGCCAAAAATCTTGCTCCCAACGCGAATCATGTTGCTGCCTTCTTCGATGGCAATACCATAATCGCCACTCATACCCATTGAGAGAGTTATGAGTTTTGAGTGCGAAGTGCAGAGTTCTGAGTAAAAATCTTTCAACTTTTTAAACTCTTTTCTGATTTGAGTTTCGTCGTCGGTGAGGGTTGTCATACCCATCAGCCCTACGATTCTTACGTTTGGAAGTTTTTCCAGCGTTTCAGCTTTCAAAATCTCCAAACACTCTTCTTCGGTCATACCGCTTTTGGTATCTTCTTCGGCAATATAAATTTGCAATAAACAATCAATCACTCGATTGTGCTTGGCTGCTTGCTTATTGATTTCTTGCAGTAACTTCAAGCTATCAACCGAGTGAATTAGGCTTACAAACGGAGCAATATACTTTGCTTTATTTGACTGCAAATGACCAATAAAATGCCATTCGATATCCTTTGGCATTTGTTCGTATTTATCGACCAATTCCTGCACATAGTTTTCGCCAAAACGCTTAAAACCAGCATTATAAGCTTCCATGAGCATTTCTACTGGCTTGGTCTTCGACACCGCCACCAGCGTTACGCCTTTCCCTTCAATTTCTTTTTCTATGAACTGAATATTTTCTACAATTGCCATATTTTTATTTAAGAATTTTCGATTTAAATAAATGAGAAAAATCATTCTTAATTTTTAATTCTCAATTCTTAATTTATTTAAGATGCCACTGAAGTTTGGTAAATATCGTACCAGTCTTCACGGCTTAATTTAATATCTGAGGCACTGGCAGCATTGCGAATACGAGCTTCTGACAATGAGCCAATGATTGGTAGTGTACCCAACTGCATCAACCACGCAACCGCTGTTTGCTCTACGTTAGCATCATACTTTTTACCGATTGCTTCGAGTTTTGTTTTCAAAACCGCCGATTTTCCTTCTTTTCCATCAAGAATTTCGCCACCAGCGAGCGGAGCCCAAGCCAAAGGTTTGCTGAAACTTTGCTTAATAAAATCAAGGCGACCATCTTCGATAGCCGAAATGTTCATCAAATTTAGTTCGATATGGTTTGTCACGATTGGAATCGTGAGGTAAGAAGCCAATAATTGGTGTTGGAATGCGGTAAAATTAGCTACTCCGATATGCTTAACTTTCCCTGAATTAACGATTTCGGCCAAAGTCATTGCGGTTTGCTCTGGGTCGGCCAAGAAATCGCTTTGGTTCAGCAAGAAAATATCTAAATAGTCAGTTTTGAGTTTTTTCAATGAGTTTTCAACGCTACTCACAATATAATTATGAGAGTTATCGAAATAACTTACCTTACCGTTGCTTGATTTACGAATACCACATTTACTAAAAAGCACAATATCTTCACGCTTAAAAGACTTATTGGCGATGATTTTTCCGAATTGCTCTTCGATGGTCGAATCGCCGTAAATATCGGCATGGTCAAAGGTATTAATACCCAATTCTAAACATAAATTTATGATTTGCTCCATTTTGGCTGGAGTATTTTCTAAATTTTCCCAACGCCAAAATCCATAAATGGCTTCTGATACTTTCGGCCCCGAATCACTGAGATATACTTTCTTCATGTTGTACAAGATTTTTTATAGTGCGTAAAGATAATGGATTTAGTTTAAAAATAGTGGTAGAATTAGATTCTGAGTAGATAAATGATATTTCTACCCAGAATTGCAATACAACAAAATCACCAAACGATTGACTCTGTTGTCGTGGGTGGATTCGAACCACCTGCGAGGGTTTTGCAGACTCTCCGCCAACCATTTTGGCTCACGACCTTCTTTGAAATTGATACTTGGGGTTTATTTTCAACAAACCCCAGCACATCGGCAGTTTGGTTTAGGTAGATGAAGAATAAAATCTATTTAGTCTATAATTAATATATACTTTTTAATCAAAAAAATATTAAATCATGTCGGCCAGGGTAAGGCTCTCGTAAACGCCTAAATTTGCATCACGAACCTGCATCATGAGTGGCCGAATCTTGCAAGATTCTTCGCTTACACAGTCATCGCATTTACCATAAAAATGCAATGAAACACAGTGTGTAGGGGCTATGGGGCCATCAATCAGCCGAATCAGCCGAGCTAAGGAAATCTGATTCGGTGGCTCTTTCAAGAAATACCCTCCGTTCTTTCCTTGTGAGCTTTGCAAAACCCCTCCCCGACGTAAATCAAGCAAAATTGACTCTAAAAATCGGCGAGGCAAACTTTCTTCGGCGATGATGTCAGGCACGGTCAGTGGGTTACATTCACCAAAATGTTTTGCCAAAATTCGGAGTGCTTTTAAAGCATATTTTGTTTTTTTAGAAATCATAACTTTAGTGTTTTTTCTTTCTAAAATCAAGGTTTTGAAAATAGAAAAGCCTGATACTATTGATGTTTCTGAATTTGTTTCCCGCCGCCAATTGTTGGTAAACATTCATATAGCCGAATTGAAAATTTGAGTGAGAATCAATATTATAGGCTAGTCCAACGAAGAAACGATTTTGGTCGAAAACATTATAAACATTGTTTTTTGATAGATTTATCATGATTTCGTCGTTCAAAACGGCCGAAAAAGTCTTAGGCACGATACCTTTCTTACTCAAAGGAATATTGATGAGCATGTTTGCTCGTATTCGCTCATCAAATCGGTATCCATCGGCCAGCTCGTTATCATTTTTGATTTTTCTTCTAAAACGCTCTTCTAATCGAATCCACTGCATGGTTCTCACTTTTCCGTATTTCGTGTGCAATTGCAATTGATGCCAAATGCGGTGTTCGGGCTGCGAAACATTTGCGTGACCTTCTTCGGGAAAATGATAAGCATAATTGTAGGCATTCGTAAATTTCAAATCATCGTTGAGGTAATACATTACGCCCAAACGCCCTAAAAACCTTGAGGGTTCTTTGATGAAATGCTCGGTTGTACGAAAATGTGAATCAAACCAAACTCCCCATTTATCAGTTAGGCGGGTTTGATTGAAATATCCGAGCCAAAGTTGCTCTTCATCTTGTACATTTCTTGCGGTCTGAGCAAAAATTGAGTATGAACATAGCATTAAAGCGAGTAAAATTCTGCTTCTCATAGGCTTATTTAGGTTTTAAAAAATGAATTTTTAATGATTCCCGTAGTTTTTCTCACCAGCTCTAATCTCAATCGGTAAGAGGTTTTGTTTAGGCGGAAGCGGGCAAGTGGCATAAGGTGTAAAAGCACAAGGTGGATTATAGGCTTTATTGAAATCGAGATATGTGAAACCCTCGGCATCGGGTTTAGCAGCATATACAAATCGGCCAGCTCCGTAGGTTTCTTTTTTATTGGTTTTATCGCCGAAGATGATAAAAAACTCATCGCCTTCTTTCAGAGCATCTAATTTATATTCTTTTCCTGCAATAGTAAAGACCAAGACCCCAGGAGAATCTTGTTGTGAAGTTTGCCCAGTTACGTCCAAAATGGCAATTTTCTTACCTTCGGTTGGTACAAACTTGGCTTTTAATTTCCATTTCGGGTCAATTTTGAAAGTTTCGATTCCGTGAAATTCTTTCAAAAATGGACTTTCTAAATCTCGAAGCCTGATGGCATAGCGTTCGCCACGTTTTATCACAAACCAGCGTAATGAATTATGCTTCAGCACGATAGGCTTTTCAGCAGGAAAAAGTCTGAGCTTTTCTACCTTTTCATTTTCATTAAAGACCTCGGCATCGGCTTTGGTTTCCACAAAAACTTCTCCTTTCGATAAAATTATATCACCCAAAAAAGCCTTGCTTCTATCTTTCGGAAAAACAATTTTGTTTTCAGTGTTTCCACCAAACGAATTTCTACCTTCTTCGAGCCAAAACAAACCCGCTAGATTCAGCCAACCACTTTCTTTTTTTAGTCCTTCTATACGATTCTGATGCCACACTTTTATTTCTTTTTCGTAGTCAGAATCATCGGTTTTTGTACTCAACGAAAATAAAATTATCGAAGTCAAAATTCCTAAAAAACTGAATTGAGTATGATGCTTTGTCATATTGAATTTTATCTTTGAAATCCTAAATTAATAAAAAACTTAAGCTTCTGAGCAGCATTTTTGCTTTTTTTAATCATGTCATGCTCTATTTTCGAAAAAAATCATGACATGAAAGTTTTTAAAATGTATAACGAAGCGTAGTTCCGTAAGTTCGTGGGTCGCCCAGAATACCAGCGTATTGACCCGCACTACCCGGAGCCGCCAATAATTGCTCGAAATAATCTTTGTTGGCGAGATTTCTACCCCAAACAAAAAGCGAAATACCATTTGAAGCCCTAAAGCCAATTCGACCGTTCAATAAGGCATATCCGTCTATATTTAAATATTGTGAAGGCGACGGACTTGACGAAAACTCCGAACGAAAATATACATCAAGTGCCGCAAAATAATTACCTTTCAAGCCCAACAGATTGCCTTTAGTAGTTGCTTCTGCCCCAAACGAACCAGACCATTTTGAAATACCTGGTAAACGTCCACCCGAAATATCTTTAAAGGCTTGGGCACCACCCACTTCCTCGAGAGGTACAGGGGCATTAGTAAACGAAACATACTTTCCATCTGTATAGGCCAAAGCTGCATTAAGTATAAAATGATTGTTGATTTTGATATTTCCATCTAATTCAATACCTCTCACACGTACCTTTTCAGCATTTGCTAAATACCCTCTGTTTACGCCTGGCTCGGGTGTCTGAACCTGAGTTTGATAATCTTTGATTTCATCATTGAAAATCACAACATTTAAAACAGAATTAGAAGATGGTTTTGTTTTGATGCCGACTTCAATGTGCTGTACAAACTCTGGCTTCACTTCTGCAAGTTCAACCAATACTCGTCCGCTGGCGGTTGGCAAACCTCCAATATTTACGCCAACTGGTTTATAACTAACCGAATAAGTGGCAAAACTATTGATATCTTTATTGATTTTATATTGTAGTGTCAACTGTCCAGAAAAGTTTCCTTCGGTTACCTCGGTATCAAAAGCTTGATTGGTATAGACTGCATTTTTAAGGGCAATTAGAGCGGCATCAGTTGTTTGTAGTCCGCCATAGGTTTCTCTTTTGAAATTAGCTATTTTCTTGTCATAATTATATCTTATACCTGGCAAAATATGAAGTTTTTGAGAAACCGACCAATCGGCTTGACTAAACACGGCTAAACTTGTGCTTCGAATACGATTGGTTGTACGGATGCCGAAATTATCAAATAATCCCGGGGTTTTCCATAATGCACTTGTTGTACTTTGTGCAAATCTCCATTGTGCCGAGCCAGCCTCTTCGGTCTGAACTGGATCAGAGTTTAAATCTTGCCAAAGCCCAAACACGCCTACTACACCACTCAATTGTGATGATATTTTTCCCGAATATCGAATTTCTTGCGATAATTGCTCATGCACAGAATTTCCCGCTGAAATCGTAAAAATTGGCAATCCAGTATAATCACGATCATTGAGTGGAGTCCATTTCCAATATCGCCATGCCGAAGTTGAGGTTAATGTTCCGTTTCCGATTTTTATATCAGCATTTACCGAAGCACCGCCCAGCTGGTTATCTGCTTTTGATGGTGTATCGAGGTCAATAACTCTTTCGAATGGGCTGCTGTAGGGTAATTTATAGTTTAAGTCTTTGATGATAGCATCAAACTGGCGATACGCCGCACGTTTGGTTGTTACGACACCCGCCACTGGCCAACCATAACCGTTTGGTTTTTGGTCGGTGACATCAGCAATAAAAGTGATTTTAATTTTATCGGTTGGTGTATATAACAACTGACCTCTAAAACCAAGATTATTGATGTCGTTCATGTTTTGTTGGGTCTTGATATTAAAAAGCAAACCATCTCGTTGCGTACCCGAAAAAGAGATTCTTGCTGCCAATTTCTTACTCAAAGGCCCTGAGAGTGAACCTTTTGCTTGAATATAACCGTAGTTACCGTAGCTTAATTCAAAACTGGCGGTTGGGTCGAAACTGGCTTCACGAGTAGTGATATTAAACGCTCCTGCAGTTGTGTTTTTACCAAAAAGTGTTCCTTGTGGCCCACGTAGCACCTCTACACGGTCGATATCAACAAAATCAAGGGCTGTTGCGGCTGGGCGAGCGTAATAGACACCATCGACGTAAAATCCAACTCCTGGGTCAATTCCATCATTTGTCAGACCGAATGTAGAGCCCAAGCCACGAATATTTAAGGTAGTATTGCGGGCATTTGAGGCATAAAGCTGAACCGTCGGGACGAGTTCTTTCAGGCGATTTACGTTGAAAGCTCCAGCATCTTCGGCAGTTGCTCCACGAATAACCGAAATCGGAATCGGAATATCCTGCACAGCTTCCTGACGACGACGAGAAGAAACCACCACATCGGCCAATTTATTAACATCTTGTTCTAGTTTTATTTCAATTTTATTGTCGTTAATAACTATTTCTTTTTTTAAATAACCTACCGAAGAAACAACTATTGTAAAAGGAAGTTTCTGACCTGTCAGTAAAGAAAACTCTCCATTAATATCAGTTATTGAGCCGTTAGTAGTACCCTTAATTGAGACACTCGCCCCAATGAGAGGTTCGTTTGTTATAGCATCTATCACCTTTCCAGATACGGTAGCATTAATTGTTGGTTTCTCTTGAGCCGAAGCAAAAAAAGGTAAAAGAAATGCAGTTACAAGTACTATTGAATTTAAAAGTTTTTTCATTAATTTGTATTCGTTTAATGCAAAATAAGTTCTTGGCAGACAATTTTCGGATTGCTGTCGGGAGTCATTTAGCGGTGATATTATTTTTGTTAAACTCGACCAGTTTGGTGGCAGCCAAACTGGTTTTTTATTGCATAATTGTTAGTTTTTACAGATAATTTTTAGATTCATTCTTAAATATTTTTGTGTTTGATGAAGCAAAACTAAGAATCTATATTTAATCTACCAAATAAGTAGAGTAATAAATTTTAATACTTCCTTATCTTTATAAAAAAAGTAAATCAAATATTAGAATGATACTATTTTCGTGAATAAAAAAGTAGAGCCGTTGTATGATGCAACGGCTCTACCCAGCAATTCATTCATATTAACTATTTTTCATCACAATAAAATTAAGAATCACCTTATCTTACTGATATGTACTTGCTGATTAATGGTATCTTCAAAGAAATGATGAATCGTGAAGGTTTGCTCTGCTCCTACTTTTTGGCCTGTTTGGCCTAAAATCCATTCGATTACTGCCCCAATAGCCAAGATTGGTACTATCCACAAAATAGTTGCATCCAATTTTAGACTCATCCTGACCAAGCCAATCATTGTGATAAAAAATATACCAAGTCCGAAAAACACATAACCCATCAAAAATATCGCCCAAACACTCGGATGCGGACCGTACATTCCTCTGATAATCGTTTTGTGGTCGTCGGTTTCTTCAAAACTAATACTTAATTGTGGTGACCAATAATGTTGCTGTTCGGGTTTAATGCGAAGTAATCCGTGTGTGTTGAAAACTTTTCCTTCGACGGGTAGCGATGTTTTTTCAAGCCCATCGGTGAGTAGTTTTACAATATCGTTAGTGTTTTTTTCAGAAGTAATCTTAAATTTTGGACGGGTACGAAATGAAGTCATTGTATCAAAGGTTTAGAATAGATAATGACCAAAACTATCGAATGATTTTTTATCTTGAAATGAGAAAAATCATATTTTGGAGAGAAGATTTGGGTGATTTTAGCACTTTGAGAAGTTTTCAGTTGCAGAATTTTTATCTTTACCGCACCAAAATTGTTAAAACCAATGCCAATCAAAGATTTATTGAAACCCGAAAAGACTTTTCGTATTACTGGAATGCTCAGAATTGAGAGCGAAGATGACCGTTTTCTCGGCCCTGGTCGATTGGAATTGCTCGAAAATATCATCGAAACTGGTTCGATTAGTCAAGCAGCTAAACACATGGGAATGTCGTACAAAAAAGCTTGGGATTTGGTAAATTCGATGAATCTGCATACAATTAAACCCATCGTCAGCACCCAAACTGGCGGAGAGAAAGGCGGCGGAACAATTGTCACTGAAGAAGGAAAACAGCTTATTGCGGCATTTAAGAAACTACATGAAGAATTTCAACAGTCGTTTGATGAAAAAATGAGTATATTTCTTGAATCTTGATTTAAGGTCTAATGTTACGCCCGTTTTTAAATTTCCCCTCCTTCTTTTAAGCAGGGGTGTCAAGTTCTCTATTTTTAAATCCCTCCCCGTTGGGGAGGGATTTAGGGTGGGGTTAAAACGCAACAATTTTACCACATTTTGATGCCTTTTGACCTCACCCCCAGCCCCTCTCCGATTGGAGAGGGGAGCTTTTTTCGAGAACTTAACAACCCTCCTTAAAAGAAGGAGGGGAAATTAATACCGCTTAACATTAGTTGAAGTAAAAATTCCTACGTAAAAATCAATTTCAAACTCGCTATGACTAGACTCATTGCCAAAAGTATTT
>NZ_JBMLRC010000131.1:0-1584 GCF_049241225.1 Emticicia sp. | reverse complement strand
TGGACTACCAAAACGAAGACCGTACTTTCCGTCGTGCATACAGTTCAAACCGTTTCAAAACTGGTGCTTATGCCGAACAAAATGTCTTTTATCGTGAAATCAATTCCGACTTTTTGTTGAATTACACCAAAAACTTGGGAAATTTGAGTGTAGATGTCTCGGCTGGTGCTAATAGAATGGACCAAAGAGTGGCTAACGAACAAGTTCAAACACTTTCATTGGCACAACCTGGCGTTTATTCGTTATCAAATGCGGCTTCGCCTTTAGAGTATTTTCAAGCGGCGGGTACCAAACGCATCAATAGTTTATATGGAATTGCTAAATTCGGCTTTAAAGATTTCTTGTTTGTAGATATTACTGGCCGTAACGACTGGTCGAGTGCTTTGGCAACTGCTACTTCTTCGGCCAATACATCGTTCTTTTATCCCTCAGTTTCGGCAGGTTTAGTGGTTTCAAATTTGGTTAAATTACCAACGGCTATTTCTTTCTTGAAACTTCGTGCGAGTTATGCCCAAGTTGGAAATGATACTAATCCTTTCCAAACCATCGGAACATTCGTGGCTCGTACGCCCGTAGGTGGTTTACCGACTTTTACAGACCAAAACCAAATCTCAAATGCCAACTTGAAACCCGAAAGCATTAGTTCGACCGAATTTGGTGCCGATGTGCGATTCTTGAATGATAAAATCAAGCTCGACGTAACGTATTTCAATGCTTTGAATAAAAATCAGATTATTTCATTGCCGATTGCGGTTTCTTCGGGTTATGGTCAGCAAAGTATCAATGGTGGAGCAGTTAGAAGCAAAGGAGTTGAAGTTGTACTTGATTTAACGCCAATCCGCACAAATGTTTTTTCTTGGAGAAGCACTTTCAATTTCTCGACTTATCAGAATATCGTAGAAAAATTACCAATTCCTGGGCAAACTATCACTTTGGCCTACAACAGAATTTATGATAACGTTAATCAAACGGTTTGGTACCAAGTAAAAGAAGGTGGCCGCATGGGCGATATGTACGGAACGGGCTATTTGAAAAATGATAAAGGTGAGTTTATTATTGGAAAAGATGGCCGTTACATTGTGGACAATAATCTAAGAAAATTGGGCAATTATACGCCTGATTTTATGGTAGGTTTCAATAATACTTTGAGCTATAAAAACTTCCAGATGAGTTTCTTGTTCGATTGGCGTCAAGGCGGAAAAGTTGTTTCTCGTACTTTAGCATTGGCCGCAGTTGGTGGACAACTTATCGAAACAGAAGACCGTCCAGCAGCAGGTATCGTTGCCAAAGGTGTAGTAAACATGGGAACGGCCGAAAACCCTAATTATCAGCCAAATACAACTGCCGTAAGTGCCGAAACGTATTACAGAATGTATTACGACCGCAACCATGAGGAAAATAACACTTACGATGCTTCGTATCTGAAACTCCGTGAGGTTTTGATTGGCTACGAATTACCAAAAGGTTGGTTCAAAAATCGTATAGAGAGCATTAATGTTTCATTGATTGGCCGTAATCTCTACGCTTTTAGCAAAATACCGCACTTCGACCCTGAGCAGTTTGGTTTTCAAGGACAAAAATTGA
>NZ_JBMLRC010000130.1:0-2126 GCF_049241225.1 Emticicia sp. | reverse complement strand
TTTGTCCAAGTTTTTCCGTAATCGGTTGTTTTATAGATAGAAGGCGTAAAATCATTTTGTTTGTAGCGATGTGTAGCAATATATCCCGTTGCGTTGTCGTGAGGCGAAACCTCAATTGCATTCACCAAACATTCTTCGAGGCCAGCTGGTGTCACGTTTGTCCATGTTTTGCCGTTATCTTTTGTGATATGCACCAAGCCATCATCGCTACCTGCCCAAAAAACACCTGCTTCGTTGGGCGATTCAATTAGGTACGAAATCGTTGCGTAGTTTTCGCCACCTGCACCTTCGTTGGTGTATGGAGCTCCGCCCAAACCGAGTTTGGTTGTATCTTTTCGCGTTAAATCAGTCGAAAATTCCGTCCAAGTTTTGCCTAAATCAGTTGTTTTCAAAACAACATTTCCAGCATGATAAAAGGCTTTTTCACGTTTTGAGTAGATGATTGGAGCATTCCAATTGAAGCGGTATTTCATTTCTTTCGCTTTCAAGGCTTGGTATTGAATCGGGGCTGTCATTACGCCTTTTCCTTCTTTGTTTTGCAAATCGAGTAGCTCAATTGTTCCTTGATAACTTCCGCCCATTACGTAGCGAGGTGCATCGGGGTCGAATGCTAAAAATGCACTTTCACCTCCTGCCGAATATTCCCAGTCACGTTCACGGATACCGCCACCATTGGTTACTCGACTCGGAATCATGACCGAAGTATTATCTTGCTGACCGCCATAAATTCGGTAAGGAAACAAATTATCGGCATTGATTCGGTAAAACTGAGCCGTAGGCATTTGGTTTTGCGGAGAAAATGACTGCCCACCATTGAACGAAACGGCTGCACCACCGTCATTTGCTAAAACCATGTTTTTGCCATCTTTCGGGTTTATCCATAAGTCATGATGGTCGCCGTGGGTTCCGCCAAAAACACGAGTGAAGGTTTTGCCACCATCAATAGATTTAAGGGCAGGAGAATTAAGTACATAAACGATGTTTTCGTTGGTTGGGTCGGCAAAGATTTCGATATAATACCACGCACGTTGAACCGTACGGTGGTCTTTGCTTACACGAGTCCAAGATTTTCCTGCATCGTCAGAGCGGAAAACACCACCTTGCTCTTTTTCGGTATCAGATTCAATGACCGCAAAAACTCGGTTCGGATTAGCTCTCGAAACTACAATTCCCATTTTTCCCAATTCTTTTGGTAAACCTTTATCAAGTTTGGTCCAAGTATCGCCACCATCAACCGATTTATACAAACCACTGCCTTTGCCACCGCTCACCATTTGCCACGGCAAACGACGATGGTCCCACATGGCAGCGTACATAATTCTCGGATTCGTCATGTCCATGCTCAAATCCGAACAGCCTGTGTTATTATCAACAAAAAGCGTCTTTTTCCACGTTTTACCACCATCAATTGATTTGTAAACGCCTCTTTCTTCGCCAGCACCATGCAATGCACCTTGAGCCGCCACATAAACAACATCAGGATTTTGTGGGTGAATACTGATGCGAGAAATATGACGAGTAAGGTCAAGACCCAACTTTGTCCAAGTTTTTCCTGCATCGGTCGATTTATAAACGCCATTGCCGTAAGAGGTCATCACGCCACGTGGAGCGTGTTCGCCCATACCCACGTACACAACGTTCGGGTCAGATTCTGCCACCGAAACTGCCCCAACCGAACCAGTTTTGAAATAACCGTCCGAGATATTTGTCCAATTAAGTCCAGCGTCGGTAGTTTTCCAAAGTCCTCCGCCAGTTGTACCCATGTAATACACCTGTGGATTGCCAACTACGCCCGAAACTGCCACCGAACGACCGCCACGGAATGGGCCGATATTTCGCCATTTGAGTGCTTTGAAAGTACTGTCGTAGTTGATTTGTGGGGGCTTTGGAGCCTGCACAACCGTTGTAGTAGGGGTTGGAGAAGCTTTTGTTTTCTTTTTGTTTTGAGCAAATGCCCCAAAAGAAATTGTTACAATCAATAAAAGGATTGATAGTTGTTTCTGCATGTTTAGCAATGAGTTTGTGTTAATGAAGACTACATTTTTCAAAGATAACTATTATCTCGATATGCTGGCTTGCATGATGATTTTTCAGCGACAAAAAGGAGATTTGATGGGGCGAAAGTT
>NZ_JBMLRC010000129.1:46748-52945 GCF_049241225.1 Emticicia sp. | reverse complement strand
GGAAGAAAAACCAAAGAGCGTCAGCACCGAAACTTTGGTATGCCAAACCCTGAAGGTTACAGAAAAGCTCTTCGCTTGATGAAATTGGCCGAAAAATTCAATAAACCAATCGTAACGCTAATTGATACTCCAGGGGCATTCCCAGGTTTAGAAGCAGAAGAACGTGGCCAAGGTGAAGCAATCGCCCGTAATTTGAAAGAGATGATGATGCTAAAAGTACCAGTCATTTGTATCATTATTGGAGAAGGTGCATCGGGTGGTGCATTAGGTATTGCAATTGGCGATAAAGTTTTGATGCTCGAAAACACTTGGTATTCAGTTATTTCCCCAGAATCTTGTTCGTCAATTTTATGGAGAAGTTGGGATTATAAAGAACAAGCAGCAGAAGCTTTGAAACTCACCTCGACTGATATGCTCCAAAATAAATTAATTGACGGAGTGATTGAAGAACCACTTGGTGGAGCTCATCTTGATTGGGACGATATGTCGAGACGTTTGAAAAAACGAATCTTGAGTGAAATAGAAGAATTATCAAAGAAAACACCTCAACAACGCATCGACGAAAGAATTGAGAAATTCTGTGCAATGGGAGAATTTGAAGAAGTTTAAACTTATTTTTTGATATATTTGCAACATCCTAAACAGATAAAGTCATGCAAATCACTTATCAATTAAATGAAGAAGAATTAACATATGAGTTTTTCAAAGCCTTGAAAAAGACATTGAAAGGAAAAGTTAATGTTGAGTTTTCGATAAAAGCAGAAGATAGTCCCTACAAAATGTCGAAAGAAGCTTTTGAAGAGAAAATATTGAATAGCGAAAAATCGGATAATCAATATGTTTTCGAGGGAGATGAGTTTGAAAAGTTTACACAAAAAGTGCTAAACAGAGAAGATTTAGAACTTAATCTTTATTCTCGACAAAAATGAGAAAAATTGTTTTTGATAAAGATTCTTTGAAAACCTTTGTAGAGTGGGAAGCTGTAAATCGGAAAATATTCGTACGAATCGCAAAATTAATTGAAGAATGTCGTCGAACCCCCTTCGATGGTACAGGAAAACCAGAACCGCTCAAAGGAAACTTAAAAGGCAAGTGGTCAAGTAGAATTGATGATGAACACCGATTAGTTTATACAGTCACTGACAATGGAATAATTGTTCATTCTATCTGGGGACATTACGAATAAAGTAGTCATAAAAAAACGCAATTCTGAATATTTCGGAATTGCGTTTTTTGTATTCGATGGTTGAGCGGAGTCGAAACGACTTACCTGATTAGTTCACCGAAACTAATTCGATTTCAAAAATCAAATCTTGACCAGCCAATGGATGGTTACCATCAAGAATAACTTTTGTTGCAGTCACTTCACGTACAATCACTGGCATTGATTGTTGACCATTGTGCATATTTAAAGTTCCACCAATTTCCAACGGAATATCCGCAGGAATATCCAAACGGTTGAACGTAAAAATCATTTCATCAGAGGCTGGGCCATAAGCCTCATCAACTGGAATATGGACTGTTTTTTTCTCGCCAATAGCCATACCAGTTACGCCCGAATCGAATCCTGCGATAACCATACCACTACCTACTTGAAACTCTAAAGGCTCACGGCCTTCTGAACTGTCGAACACCGTACCATCGGTTAGCGTTCCTTTATAATGTACCGCTACATTATCGCCTGATTTTACCATTTTTTTTAAAAATATGAATTATATGATATGAATTACAAGACAAAGGGTTCTGAATTAGCAATTTTACAGAATTGTAAGATTAGTTTGAGAATCTCAGAACTCAAAATTCAGAACCGCACGGGCGACCCCGTCATGACTCTATTAGTATGCTCTCGCAAAAACTACTCTTTTACTTGAAGGTTTTCCTGAATACACACATACTCCTTCTTCCTCAACTGCATCTAAAGGAATACAACGAATAGTAGCCTTTGTCAGTTCCTTGATTTTTTCTTCGGTCTCAGAAGTTCCATCCCAGTGACAAAGCAAGAAACCACCTTTTTCTATTTGTTCTTCAAACGCTGCCCAAGTATCTACTTTAAACATATTTTCTTGACGGAAGTTCAAAGCTTTTTGATAAATAGCCGTTTGGATTTCGTCCAATAAATCTTTGATGTAAGTTGCAATACCTTCGATTGGGCGAGTTTCTTTCGTTAAAGTATCACGACGTGCCAATTCGATTACGCCATTTTGCAAATCTCTCATACCAACTGCCATACGCAAAGGCACACCTTTTAATTCGTATTCAGCAAATTTCCAACCTGGGCGGTAAGCATCATTATCATCAAATTTCACAGTAATACCCAATGACTTCAATTCTTTCACAATCGGCATAATTACTGCCTTGATTGCTTCTAAATCTTCATCACCTTTATAAATCGGCACAATTACAACATGAATCGGTGCTAATTTTGGCGGAAGTACCAGACCTAAATCATCAGAGTGAGCCATAATCAATGCACCCATAAGGCGTGTACTTACTCCCCAAGAAGTTCCCCAAACGTGTTCAAGTTTACCTTCTTTATTCTGGAATTTCACATCAAACGCCTTGGCAAAGTTTTGGCCTAAGAAGTGCGAAGTACCAGCTTGCAAAGCCTTACCATCTTGCATCATGGCCTCGATACACAATGTTTCTTCTGCACCCGCAAAACGTTCGTTAGCTGTTTTGAAGCCTTTAATCACAGGAACCGACATCCATTCTTCAACAAAAGTGGCATATACATCCAACATTTGTTTGGTTTCGTCCATTGCTTCTTTTTCAGTTGCGTGAGCGGTGTGGCCTTCTTGCCATAAAAACTCAGCCGTACGCAAAAACATACGAGTACGCATTTCCCAACGCACAACATTTGCCCACTGATTTATCAAAATTGGTAAATCACGGTGCGATTGAATCCAATTTTTATAGGTATTCCAAATGATAGCCTCACTTGTTGGACGAACAACTAATTCTTCTTCCAATTTAGCCTCAGGGTCAACCATTAGTTTGCCAGGATTATTTGGGTCGGATTTCAGACGATAGTGTGTTACTACCGCACATTCCTTGGCAAAACCTTCGGCGTTTTTCTCTTCGGCCTCAAATAAACTTTTCGGCACAAAAAGTGGAAAATAAGCATTCGTATGACCTGTTTCTTTAAACATATCATCGAGAGCTCGTTGCATTTTTTCCCAAATCGAAAATCCGTAAGGTTTAATAACCATACATCCACGAACCGCCGAGTTTTCGGCTAAATCTGCACGTTTAACTAATTCGTTGTACCACTCCGAGTAGTTTTCACTACGTTTTGGAAGACCTTTACTCATTTTTTTAATGAAGAATTAAGAATGTAGAATGAAGAATTGTTTTTGTACGCAATAAAACTTTTCAACAATTCATATATTCAATAAGTTATTTTAATAAAATTGAATTTTAGACAGACATTTTTCGTTTTATTATTAGAAAAAGTCTATAATGACTCAGTTTAAGTCAAATTCTAATAAGATATTAATGCTCAAACTGATTGCAAAGATAGGTTTTTATATTAAGTTTGTAAAATAATGTTACTATTCAATAATTGTTTGTCTAAATGACGATTGTTTGAAAAAGCTTGATTTTGGGAAATGAAAAAAATATTTTAAAGAACGTACAACCATTTCCTACCCTGTCGCATCATATACATAGAAATGTTTAAAGCCCACATTAAATTAATAGTAAAATGAACACTTTCAAATCAATAAAATATCTATCGGTAGCGGTGCTTTTGAGTGCATGGGGTTGTAGCTCAACCAAGCAACTCACTACCACTGGTGAATACGATGATACTTACGGTTCATCGAAAGATGCTCCACAAGTAGCTTACACACCAAAGCAAACTCCTGAATACGTTGAAAATCAACGTTATCAGCCAGAAGAGCCACAAAGCCAAGAAAACGCCACTGGTACCGACGAATATTACGATGAGAATTATTTGAACTCTCGTAAAGTAAATCGTAATAATAATGGTGATGCTGGGTATGATTCTGGCTTCGCTGATGGTTATCAGTCAGGCTGGAACGACTACGCTTGGAGTCAGCCAGTAGGTTGGGCAAGTCCTTTTAATCGTTTTGGTAACACTTGGGGAAATGGTTTTGGAACTGGATTTGGCCTAGGTCTTGGTTTTGGAGGTTTCAATCGTTTCTATGACCCATTCTGGGGTGGTGGATTTAATTCATGGGGCTGGGGAAATCGTTTCTACGACCCATTCTGGGGTAGCTATGGTTTCAATCGTTTCTATGACCCATTTTGGGGTGGTGGATTTAATTCATGGGGCTGGGGAGGTTTCAACTCATGGAATTCTTGGGGAAATCCTTACGGATTTAACTCTTTTGCCTTTTACGACAGAGGATTTGGTAATAACATCTTCGTAAATAATTATTACGGAAATATAACATCGGGTGTGAATGGCGTAAATAATGGTCGTATCCGAACTTATGGCCCACGTGATGGCGGTAGTGGTTCGGGAACCTACAATCGTGGATTTACGAATGCAGCCGTAAACAACGGTGGAGGTAATACACCTGATGGTCGTCGTTCGACAAACTATGGTTCACGTACAACCAACGGTTCAGAGTATGCACGTCCATCGAGAAATGGTGAATGGAATGGCAGTTCAGCCAGTAGAGAATATAATCGCGGTAACTCGAGAGGTGAAAGCTCAAACACTTCAAACGATACCTATTATGCACGCCCTCGTAGAAATGGCGGAACAGAAGGCGGTTCGTATTCAAATTCGAATAGCTCAAATAACGGAGGTTATAACTATTCTCGCCCATCAACAAGCAGTCGTTCATCAGACAACTGGTCGAGTGGAAGCGGGAATTCTTCATCGAGAGGTTCGTCTTCTTCAAACAGCTGGTCAAGAGGTTCGTCTTCATCGGATAGCTGGTCAAGAGGTTCGTCTTCTTCAAGCTCGTCAAGTTGGGGTAGTGGAAGTTCGTCAAGTGGTGGTGGTAGTAGTTCGTCAGGTGGTGGCGGCGGTGGTGGCGGCTCAAGCCGTGGACCAAGATAATTTCTGCTAAGTTTGTTCAGACTCTTCATTGAGATATTCTAAATTATCATTCGAGAACCTCGCTGAATCATAGCGTTTGGCGAGGTTTTCTATTAAAAATAGTCTCGCTTAAATTACCTTTTCTATGAAGTAATTATACGAAAGATTAAAAAAATCTGGTTTATTATTCTTCAAACTTCAGTATTACTACAATGAAACTTACACGAATTTTTATAGCCTCCGCTTTGATTTTTGGAGGAATAAAAACCCAAGCTCAACTAACACTGGGTGGTCATTTTTATGGAGAAGATGCTTTCAGATATTCTCAATCTAAAGTATCGGGTTCGGCACGTATGCAAGGCATGGGAGGAAACTATACTGCCCTTGGAGCTGACGCAGGAAATGCTTCGGGCAACCCCGCTGGTTTAGGATTCTATAATCGTTCAGAATTGAGTATTACGCCTATTTTTAACTCACAGAATACTTCTTCGTTATATGCAGGCTCAACAAGTAAGGCTAATACTTCAAACGCAAATATCGGTCAGTTAGGTCTTATTATGAGTAGTAATGGTAGAGGAACACGCAAAAAACGTTCGACTTTTGCCGTAACTTACTCGAAACAAGTAAATCTATTATCGAATTTTAGTTATGCTGGAACAAATAACAAAAGTTCGATGGGTAATTATTTCACCGAAAAAGCTAATTCATTAAATGTAAGTGCAAAAACATTAGATGATGAGTTTGATGAAAATACAGCAACAGCTTTTTATCCTGAAGGAATGTATTATTGGTCTTACATGATTGACCCTGTTGCCAATAATGACACCCGATACACACAAGCCGAAACCAGCTTACCAGTAACTCAAAGTGGTAATAATTCGAGTTTAGGCAATCAAAGTCAATGGAATTTGGCTTATGGTGCAAATTTTGATGATAAAACATACTTAGGATTTTCACTGGGTTTTGTAAGGCTCAATTACGAAAACCTCAATAGTTATTCTGAGCAGTTTCCGAGAGGAAAAGTATTTAATGGTTTTGATTACAGCGATGATTTGATTTCAAGCGGTGGAGGTATTAATTTAGGCGTGGGTACTATCATTAAAGTTTCTGATAATATCAGCTTGGGAGCCAACATCACTTCACCCTCTTGGATAACAGTCAATGAGGTATTCAATTCTCGTAT
>NZ_JBMLRC010000129.1:45019-46648 GCF_049241225.1 Emticicia sp. | reverse complement strand
TACGAAAAAGCAACGAGAGAAGATAGTAGAATAAAGAATACATTCAGAGATGCCGTAAATCTAAAAGTAGGTGGCGAATATCGTATCGAAAATATCCGATTAAGACTCGGTGCTAAATATATGCCAGACCCATACAAACAACGAGTTGATGACCTCGACCGCTCACAAATGCTTTTTACAGGTGGTGTGGGATATCGTTCAGCTAAGTTTTTTGTGGATTTAGCGGGCGTTTTCAACACATTTAAAACAGCATATACACCTTATGAATTGGCAAATACAGCCAATTATGCTTCGGCTAATATTACAAATAATCAAAGAAGTTTCGTGATTTCGGTAGGTACATTCTTCTAAATCACATTTCTTTGAGTGTATCAACCAAAAATGCCCTAACAGTTAATAATTTAGCTTTTAGGGCATTTTTATTTTTATTTTCGTCACTTTTATTGCTTATTTTTCGCTTCACTCCTTTCAAGGTCAGGCCACCCTTGTCGGCATTGACAATAATATCACGCAAAACTTCAATATCTTTTTGCGTTAATTGACGGTCTTGTCCGTTACGTTTGAACCTTAGATTAAATTTCTTTTCATAAAACCTAATTCTCGAAATATTTACCTCTAACATTTCGGCAACTTCGGAAGTGGAATAATAAAGTTTAGTCATTGTTTTGTTTGAGAAATTGATTTTCTTAACTAACCGTGCCACGCACAGCGTGCCACGGTATTTTCGCCAAATCTAAACTTTTTTCTTCAAAAAACTATCAACTTGCCTCATCTAACCATTACTTGTCGTTTTTCCAAGCTATCAGTAAGTTTGGTTAGTTTTTCGTCTGGCTTATCGGTTTTGTAAAACTCATTGCCTCGAATAAATACTTTTTGAAGTTTGTTCATAGCCAATAATCCTTCTGGAATATCCATGATTTCGTTGTGCGTAATATCAAATTCTTCCAAATCTTTTAACTGATAAACTTGCTCAGGAAAAACCTTGAAGAGATTATAGCCAATATCTAAAAGTTTAAGATTTGGCAAATTTGGCAAAGTATTCAAACGATTATGATGAGCATAGAGGGTTTGGAGATTTGTCAGTTTATTGATTTCCTCGGGCAAATTCCAGAGTTGATTGTTGGCAACTGCTAGCGTTTTTAACTTGGGTAATTGACAAATCTCTTTCGGCAAAAACTTCAATTCGTTGTGATAGAGGTCAAGTTCTTCTAAATTTTTCAACTTTCCGATTGATTTTGGCAATGCCTCAGTTCGAACATTATATAAATTGAGAGCTTTCAGATTGGTCATTCGTTTAAAATCATTCTTTGTAAATTTTATAGGATTATTACCAACGAATAGAATCTCCAATTTTCGATTTTTTTTCAGAGATTTCGGCATTTTTGCCATTTGCGTGTACTGAAGATTGAGGTCTTTTAGATGCTTATTTCGCTTGAATTTTAATTTTGAATAATCAATTCCATTGCCACTTAAACTCAAAAACTTCAGTTTCTTCAGCGTCCAAATCTCTAATGGAACTTGCTCTATAAAATTATCAGCTAAATCCAATTTTTCTAAATTCTTAAATCTAAAAACCACATCTGGAAATTTTTCAAGACTCAATTTATTCAGCATTAGATTCTTGACAGT
>NZ_JBMLRC010000129.1:43035-44919 GCF_049241225.1 Emticicia sp. | reverse complement strand
TAATCAATACTACCATTGGCTTGTGCCATAATCTGAATCGGAATAAACCGATAGGGTCTGAACTCAAACTCCTCAAATTTCACTTGCCTGTTACGAGCAAATTGATTAAAATCATAAATCACTTTTTTGGTTTCAATCTCAAAGTCTTTCCCTTCTTCTTTACCATCTTTCAACTGCACAACCGTGTATGGTTTATATTCCTCACCAATACGTTTAATTGCACCGACCTCTTTTTCAAATGCCTGCGGTCGATAAACTTTATTTTGTGCAGAAAGAGTAAAACTCAGCATTGCTAGACCATAGAATAATAGCTTTTTCATGTGCTTGATTAGATTTAGTTGGAGATATACAAATATAACTAAATTTTTAGTTATTAAATTATATTTATCTCAAAATTTATTTTTCGTGCTGAAATTCAAGCCATTACATTTTTAAGTAATTTTGAAAGTTGATTATACATAAAAAAATATGGTTAAAACAAAATCAGGTAAAGCCCCCGTAAACGGCATTGAGATTTATTACGAAACCTTCGGAAATGAACAAAATCCTGCGATTTTGCTTATCATGGGGCTCGATGCTCAGTGTGTAATTTATGGCGAAAATATGCTTAAACCCTTGGTTGATGCAGGGTTTTATGTCGTCAGATTCGATAATCGTGATATTGGGCTTTCGACATGGATGAACGATACTTGGCACCGAAGACGCCCCTACTCGCTCGAAGATATGGCGAAAGATAGTACAGAATTACTTGATTTTTTACAAATAGAAAAAGCTCATATCATCGGTGTTTCGATGGGAGGAATGATTGCTCAACACATTGCTATTGACTTTCCTGACAGAGTGTTGAGTTTAACTTCAATCATGTCGTCGGGCTACGCACTAAATCCAAAAGTTGCCACAAAGCTTAGTCACAAAATTTTACTGAAAGCTATACCATTTCTTATCAAGAGATTCTATATCAAAAACAAATACTCTAACCATAAAATCAGCGTTGGTAGCTATGTTGCCACTTATCGTTTCTTGCGTGGCAAACGTTTTGAATTTGACGAAAGCTATTTTCGAGAGGTTTTTACTGAAAGCATCGAACGCCGCAAAGGACAAAACCCACGAGCAAGATACCAGCAATTTTGTGCCATTGTAGCATCGGGTTCTCGACTCGAAAAATTACATAAAATAAAAGCACCAACGTTGGTGATTCACGGCACGGCAGACCCACTTGTGAATGCCAAACACGCAGAAATTTATGCTCCACTCATACCGAATTCAAAACTATTAATGGTGGAAGGCATGGGGCATGAACTTCCAAAAGGAGCATTGGCCGAAGTATTACCCGAAATTATAAAGCATATTTCGTAGAAAAGTAGGCGACTTATAAAAAAACTGAATCAGGCTACACGAGCAGTACTTTTGTATTTAGCGAAAATACACAACTTAATTTGACCGTAAGAACCTCGAATCTATAAAATATCACCCCTTCTGGGTTCTTTTTTATAGGTTCTTAAAATTAATTATAATCCTATCCTCCTTTCAGGATTATCAATTGACTGACCTTTTTTTATTTAATAACTCTTCAAAAAGTCCAATTTTTAAGCTATTTTTGCACCTCAATTTGGTGATTAGTTATCAGAATATTAGTTATTGGTTGAACATCTCAAATTACCAATAGCCAATTCCTAACTAACAAATTTACCAGTCACTAATTTACCAGTAACCAATTTACAGCAAAATGACTTCGCACGAAATTCGTAAGGCTTTTTTAGATTTCTTCAAAAGTAAAGAACATTTAATCGTTCCGTCTGCACCGCTTGTGGCCAAAAACGACCCAACTTTGATGTTTAATAACTCAGGAATGGCTCAATTCAAAGACTTTTTCTTGGGAAATGG
>NZ_JBMLRC010000129.1:0-42935 GCF_049241225.1 Emticicia sp. | reverse complement strand
TGTTCTGAAATCCATATCGACCTTCGTGACCAAGCAGAAGTTGATATTCTCGGCGGAAAAGAATTGGTCAATAACGACCACCCGCAAGTGGTAGAAATCTGGAACAACGTATTTATGCAGTTTGAGCGTAAAGCTGATAAATCTTTAGTTCCGCTTCCTGCTAAACACGTTGATACAGGCATGGGCTTTGAGCGTTTGTGTATGGCGATTCAAGGCAAAAAATCGAATTATGATACCGACGTTTTCCAAAATACGATTCAAGTAATTGAACAAATGTCGGGTTTGAAATATGGCGAAAACGGTACGCTATCATCGAACAGTTATGTTGATGTAGCGATGCGAGTAATTGCCGACCACCTTCGTGCGGTTGCCTTCACGATTGCCGATGGACAGTTGCCTTCTAATGCCAAAGCGGGTTATGTAATCCGTCGAATTTTGCGTCGTGCTGTTCGTTATGGTTATTCATATTTAGGTTTCAATGAGCCATTTATGAGCAAACTTGTGCCAGTTTTGGCCGAGCAATTTGCCGATGTTTTCCCAGAATTGAAGGCTCAACAAGATTTTGTTACTCGTGTAGTGGAAGAAGAAGAAAAATCTTTCTTACGTACGCTCGAAACGGGTATCAGAAGATTTGAAGCCATCAATCCAGAAAATGGAATTATTAGTGGTGATATAGTTTTTGAATTATCTGATACTTTTGGTTTTCCAGTTGACTTAACGGCTCTTTTGGCAAAAGAAAAAGGCTTAAAAATCGACGAAGAGGGTTTCCAAAAAGCATTATTGGAGCAAAAAACTCGTTCAAGACAAGATTCAGCTAAAGAAGCAACCGATTGGGTTGAATTGAATGAAGGTTCTGATTTTGAGTTTGTGGGCTATGATGAAGTTTCGGCCGAAGCTCAGATTATTAAATACCGTAAAGTAAAAACTAAAGCTGGTGAAGAATACCATATTGTGCTTGACCGCACGCCTTTTTATGCCGAAATGGGTGGTCAAGTGGGCGATACTGGTACAATTATACCCCTAACCCCTAAAGGGGGACAAAGTATTCAAATCGTAGATACCAAGAAAGAGAACGATTTGTTTATTCATATTTCAAGAGATAAAAACCTCGACGAAATCTTGCAAAATGCAGGAACGGTTGTGGCACATATCAACGAAGAACGCCGTGATAAAATCAGAACTAACCATACCGTTACGCACTTGATGCTGGCGGCTATGCGTAAGGTTTTGGGTACGCACATTGTGCAGAAAGGTTCTTACCAAGATGATAACGTTACTCGTTTTGACTTCTCGCACTTTGCTAAAGTGACTGACGAAGAATTAGGAAAAATTGAGGACATCGTAAACGAGAAAATCCGTGAGAATATTCCACTCGAAACCAAAGTAAATATGCCGATTGCTGATGCCATTGCATTGGGTGCAACAGCAACTTTCGGTGAGAAATACGGTGATTTCGTAAGAGTAGTCATTTTCGACCCGAATTTCTCGGTGGAACTTTGCGGAGGCACGCACGCCTCTTCAACAGGTAAAATTGGTTTATTCAAATTTATTTCTGAAGGTTCGGTAGCTGCAGGGGTGCGTCGTGTTGAGGCAATTACTGGTGGAAAAGCACTTTCAGTTATCGGTGAGCAATTATCAATCAGCAATCAATTAAAAGAGATTTTAAGAAACAACGATTTGATTAAAGCCGTTGAAAATCTCTTAGCTGAGAAAACTGCTTTACAGAAAAAAGTTGAGGCTCTCGAAAACGAAAAACTCCAAGAATTGAAAAATGAGTTGGCAAAAACTGCGGTAAATATCAACGGTGTAAACGTAATTACAGCAAAAGTAAGCGTACCATCGGCTGATGCTTTAAAGCAATTATGTTTTGACCTAAAAAATAAAGTGGAGCGTTTCTACGGTGTAATTGGTGCAGAATTTGGCGGAAAACCACAAATTGCAGTGATTATTGACGAAGAAGTAATGAAAGAGAAAAACCTTCACGCAGGAAATATCGTGAAAGAACTTGCTAAAGAAATGAAAGGTGGCGGCGGTGGCCAACCATACTTCGCAACCGCAGGTGGTAGTGATGCCAGCGGCCTTGAGCGAGCCATTGATAAAGGAAAAAGTTTTGTATAATAATTGGGGCGAACGAAATGTTCGCCCTTTTTTTATACCTTTTGCAACAAAGACTCTAAACTATTTTTTTAAAAGCGGTTATTAAAAATATTCATAACAACTCTCTACTCATACTACTGATTTTATATACTTAATAAAGCTTTGAGATTTTGATTATTTAGTTTAGGCTGCTAAAAACGCTTCGATTCTTAGCAATCTTAATCATTAGAAAGACACAAAATGCATTATTAAATAATTGCTTAGCGGAAATTTAAGTTCATCAACTTTTTCACACCTTTCAATAATTCGAATATGCTAACATTTGCAAATTCCTAAAAATGTAATGCTTTTCGACTCATTTAAAGAATCAGTTTTTGATAAATCAATCATTAAGTCGTCTACATTTTTTTGCATCTAAAAAAATATACTATTCTTAAAATCAGATATTTACAAAAACCATACCTTTGACAAGCTGATTGAAATTAGAATCTTCTAATAATTATAAAAAGACTGGTTAAGGTTATTTTTTTGCACGATTTTTGCTAGTTTTAACTGTATACAAATTACTAAACCTAACATCATGAAAGGAATTGTTTTTACAGAATTTATCGAAATGGTTGAGTCAAAATTCGGCTATGAAATAATGGACGACATTATTGAGTCGTCTGATCTACCATCTGGTGGTAGTTATACTGCGGTTGGCACCTACGACCATAGCGAAATGGTAAAATTAGTGATTGGGCTTAGTGATAGAACCAATATTCCGATTGATCAACTACTTAAAGCCTATGGGAAACATTTATTTGGTATTTTCATGGCAGGCTACCCACATTTTTTTAAAGATATCGATAATTCATTTGATTTTTTTGAACAAATAGATAAGTATATACACGTAGAAGTCAAGAAACTTTACCCAGACGCTGAATTACCAAAGTTTGATACGCTCAGAATCGATAATAACACTTTCGAAATGCATTATAAGTCAGATCGTAAAATGGCAGATCTAGCAGATGGCCTGATTGAAGCTGCTATTGAACATTTTCAGGAGCCAGCAACGATCGAAATGCAAAATGTATCTGAAGATAGATCTATTGTAAAGTTTACGATTAGAAAGCTATGAGTCAGGAAGTAGAAATATTGAAACGAAAAATTGAGAGGGAAAAAAAGGCTCGTCTGGAAGCAGAAAAGTTACTAGAAGCCAAGGCCTTAGATTTGTATCAAGCAAATGAAAATCTAAAAAAACTAAATGAATCTCTCGAAAAACTAGTACAAGATCGAACACAAGCACTTCAATACAGCGAAGAAAAATATCGTGGGATTATCGAAAACATGGATTTAGGTCTAATTGAAGTCGATAACGATGATGTAATTGCAAAAGCCTATAAAAGTTTCTGTGAATTAACTGGTTATGAAGAAAATGAGCTTATAGGAAAAAATGCTTCAAATTTTTTATTGCCTGAAGAAGATTTTAAAAGGGTCATTGCCGAACAAAACGCAAACCGTCTGGATGGGAAAACTGGCGTGTATGAGATTCCTATTAAAAAGAAGAATGGTGAGATCATTTGGGTAATTGTTAGTGGTGCCCCTATTATTGATAGCAACGGAAAAGTTATTGGTTCTGTTGGCATCCACCTCGATATCACCGATAGAAAAAGAACTCAAGAAGCATTGGAGGAAGCAAGAAAAGTAGCAGAAGATGCCCGTAGAGCAGAAAAACGCTTCTTGGCTAATATGAGTCATGAAATACGAACACCGATCAATGCTATTATCGGGATGACTCATTTACTGTATGATACAAATCCAAACAAAAAGCAAGTAGAGTATTTAAGTGCAATAAATTATTCGGCAGATTTGTTACTAAATTTAGTATCCGATGTATTAGATATTTCTAAAATTGAGGCTGGTGAAATGAAATTAACCGAACAAACATTTAGCCTTAAAGACCTTATTAACAGCACTTTACAAACCTTTAGACTTCGACTTCAAGGAAAAGACGTAAAGTTAATATTTGAGTTTGATGAAGAAATTGAGAATGATGTAATCGGAGATTCGACTTTCTTGACACAAATTTTAATGAACCTTTTGAGTAACTCTGTTAAGTTTACTGAAAAAGGTAAAATCGGTGTGCAAGTATCATTACTATGTAAACTCGGAGATTTTCTGATGACCGAAATAAAAGTATTTGATACAGGGATCGGAATTAGTCCACAAAGTTTGGGAAGAATTTTCGATAGTTTCAAGCAAGCCGATCAAGATGTAAAAATAAAATATGGTGGAACAGGCTTAGGATTAGCGATTGTAAAGCAACTGGTCAATATTCATGGAGGGGAAATTTCAGCAGAAAGCACCCTCAATGAGGGAACAACTTTTACCTTTACACTACCGCTAAAAGATAGCAAACAAAAAAATCAAAAATTACATGCTATATCCGCGTCGGTTTCTGAAGATTGGAAGAACTATCACGTTTTAGTTGTTGAGGATAACCTAATCAACCAAAAGTATGTCGAAGGTTTATTGCTTAAATGGAAAATGTCTTACAAGATTGCTAATCATGGAATAGAAGCTCTTGATTTTATAAAAAATGAAGATTTTGATATCATTTTAATGGATATCAGAATGCCCGAGATGGATGGTTATGAAACTACGATGGCAATCAGACAACTGGAGGGTAACCATAATCAACATATTCCAATCATTGCCCTAACAGCCTCAGCATTGAGCGATGAAGTTGATTACGCCTTCGAAATAGGTATGAATTCATACCTAACAAAACCATTCACTCCGGATCAACTTCGTGAAGTTTTAGAACAACGACTTCAATTGAATCCTCATCGTGAAATCACCTCAGATGAAGAGGTCAAAAATGAAAATATAAAAATAGAACACCCTTCTGCACCAATAAGCCTACAAGCAGATTATCTTACGAAAGTATATGGTAATGATCGTAAATATGCAGCTGCTATGTTTGATTTATTCCTACGAACGGTGCCAAAGCAATTTACCTCTTTTAAAAAAATAATTGAAGAACAAAATATAACCGAGATCGGAAAACTTGCTCATCAACTAAAACCATCTTTTACAATGGTTGGGCTACCTGAGATGACCCAGATGCTCCAAGTCTTAGAAAAGAAAGCAAAAAATAATGAAGATTATGCCGGCATCAAGGAAACATACCATGAAATAGAACATGTTTTCAATCAAAAAATCGGATTGATTGAAAAAGAATGTGAAATGTTAAATTCATGAATATTTCAAGATTGATTTTTGATACAAGAATGTTAAACTAAAACCAGTAAAGAAAGGGTTTACACATATCAACCAAAATATCTTAAAAATATTCGAATAAAAGGGTGGTAAAAAAATTCCGAAACATGGAGCTTTTGTACCACCCTGTACCTTCTTATAAGCCTAAGCTACAGATACTAAAATTGCCCAAGACCCTAACAAAGTTAGTTTTGGCTTATACCTAAATGTGAATCATGAATTTCCTCACATACTTTTTGTAAAACATCACTCGTGAGTTTTATCAAATTAAAGAATTTAGGTGAATCAACCTCTTGTTTTCCTAAAGATTCTAATTCACGAATTGGCTGTTTGAGTGTAGTAATCTGGAGCATATCAATCGATGCCTTGATCTTATGTGCTAGCAGACCAATCTGTTTGTAATCTCGTTTTACATATAGTTCTGCAAATTGCTTGATCGCATCCTCTGATTGTTGTACAAATAATATTTCCATTTGCCGAATCTGGACAGCATTTCCCTTCATCATTTGACTGAGGAGCTGATTATTGTAATATTTTTCGGCATCTTCAACTTTAGTTTTAGGTGATGATATTGAAAAATTTTGTGGTAAAGAGGTATACTTTATCAATTTTTGCATCAGTACATCGGGAACAAAAGGCTTAGCAATATAGTCATTCATTCCAATTTTACTAAAGTGCTCTAACTCTTGGTCAATTATCATTGCAGTAAGTGCAATAATAGGAATATGCGTATTTTCTCCACGAATAATTTTCGTTGCCTGGAAACCATCCATTTCGGGCATTTGTATATCCATCAAAATACAATCAAAATATTTTGCCCTAAATTTCTCTACGCCTTCAAGTCCATTCTGAGCAATTTCTACCTTCATACCCCATCCTTCGAGTAGTTTCTGGGCAAAAAACTGGTTCATTGCATTATCCTCAACCAGTAATACTTTTTTACCAATCAAGGAATTACTCGTGAGATTACTTTGCTTAACTTCTTCCATTTGTGTTTGATTAATCGGGAATCCAAGCACAAATGAAAATGTGGAACCTTCACCTAATTCACTTTTTACACGTAAATCTCCACCCATCAATTCGACCAATTGTTTTGAAATACTTAGGCCTAAACCAGTACCACCGTATTTTCGACTAATACTCGAATCCTCTTGTGTAAAGCTCTCAAAAATAAGCTTATGTTTTTCAGGCGAAATTCCTTTTCCAGTATCCGACACCAAAAATTCAACAACTAGTGCATTGTTCATTTTTGTCACAATTCGGGCCTCAACAGTAATCTTACCAGTATCGGTAAATTTTATGGCATTACTCACCAAATTGAGCAATACTTGACTCAGACGAATGGAATCGCCTAGAAGTGTTACGCCAAGCCTTTCATCAAACTTTAAAAACAAACCAATCCCTTTTTGCTCAGCCTTTAACTCATTTCCATTGATTATATTCTGTAATATTTTTTTAATATTAAAAGGAATTTGTTGAAGGGTTATTTTCCCAGCCTCAATTTTAGAAAAATCTAGGATTGAATTAATGATTCCTTGCAGGTTTTCAGCCGATATCTGAACAGTATTTATGTAGTCTGCTTGTAGTGGACTAAGGTTTGTTTTCTGAATCAGATTCGTCATGCCCATAATCGCATTGAGTGGGGTACGAATCTCATGGCTAACGACAGCCATAAATTCTTGCTTGACTCGACTTGCTTCTTCAGCCTTTTCTTTTGCCAGTCTGAGTTCTGATTCGTATTTCTTGCGTGCAGTTATATCAGATTCGACTGCTATGAAGTTGGTTAGATTGCCGTTGTTATCATAAATAGCTTGGATCGAAAGCTCGACCCAGTATTTTTGGCCAGTTTTTGTATAATTTATAATTTCTGTTCTGAAGCTATTTCGCAAACGCAATTGCTCGCCGATATATTTTATAGTTTCAGGATTGGTTTCCTTGCCTTGCAAAATTCTGCCTGGTGATAAACCTTTAACTTCTTCCAGTTGATAACCAGTTATTCGACTAAAACCCTCATTGACCCATTCTATCATTCCGAATGCATCCGAAATTACAATAGCGTTATCGGTTTTTTCAGCAACAACAGCCAATTTCTTGAGTTCTTCTTGATAACGAAAAACCTGGTCATGTAAAAGGCAAGATTGCAAAGTAATACCAAGTTTGCGTATTACTTTGCTTGCCCTTTTTACTTCACTTAAATCAAAAGCAACTTGAGAATGATTTTTTGGACTAAAATACAATTTTATAAAGCCCAAATCTTGTAGAGTAATTATCCAATAGCAACCGTCAGTAATGTTTTTTTCGGTTATTATCTCTTGAAAATGGAGCGTATCGCTATTAACGCATACGCTGCCATTTTCTTCGAGATAACTCATAAAATAGTGGTTAAGTGTAATCTCCTTTTTATCTGTTCTAAATTCTGGGTTAGCATAGATCAATGAGAAGTTATCAGAATTAGGTAACCCCAATACACTATTATTAAACCATATAGAACCAAAGTCAATATTTCTCTGTCGCATCCAGACTTTTAGAAAGTCGGCACAATTTTTTTTCAAATCGAGTGAATTCCCGATCGAAAGTGATAATTCATATAAAAGAGAAATCTCGCGGGTAATATCAATTTTGTTGGTTGTTTCCATTATTCACACAGGCTACTAGCTACGATCGTTTTATTGTAGAAATCTACAAATCCCGTGCCTGAAGATGCAATTTCTCCTAAAGTGGAAACGCCCAATATCTTACACTGCTTTCCATCATACACCTCACGCATAGCTGATAGTTCTTCAACAAACCGATTATCGAGGTACATCACACGGGTAATGCAGTCAAAAACCATTAAATAACCTTCCAAACCTTCATCTTGAACAGTTTGGTTAGCAACATCACGTGCTGCAACAATGAGTTTTTCCGGATCACCAGTAAGAATCTGTAATGTTGAATTTTCTGGAACTTCAGAGATACAAATGATTTCATCATTGCTATTAATGGAAATCGGATCTCTAACGACATACTCAGCACCTTCCTTAAATATGCCAAAGGGGAAGATTTTAGCTATATCTATGAAATTAGTTTCGCTAAACTTATTATTTGAATTTGCTTCAATTACCTCTTTATAAACTTCAAATGCAGGCCTCCAATTTAGCTCTTTGATAATGTTTTTCTCGGTAGAAGTGGCCACAAATGGCCCCGCAAACTCCTGCCAACCATGTTTTACACCAATCTTACTTTTATTACTCATAAGAGCTAATACTGCTCCATCATCAAAAATTCCATCTTCTGTAAATATACATGGTTGTTGCACAAAGCTCATGAACCCTGCTCCCCCGCCAACCAAATTAATTTCATTATTGAGCAGACCATACACTCTCTTTAGTAATAGGTCTGTTTCAGCAACCATAGCATCGATCAGTAAGATTGCAGTATTTATCTCCTCTAGATTCTCTATTTCCCTAAAAGTTGACTCATCATTCATCGAAAATTTAACTACCTGTTTCACAAAAGGCAGCTCAATTAACAAAATCCCATCATCATAATTATTGGTTTCATAAATAATGGTAGGGTAGATTCCGCCAAAAAACTTTAGTCCATTCTTAGCTAATAATTCGATTAGTATATTTGCCTGATCTGCTGACTTCTCAGCAATTAAGACCAGCAAGCAATTGTTACTCAGCTTAAAACTATCAATTGTTTGCTGAGAAATATCGGCACATTTTTTTAAATACATTTTTCAATAGGTTCACATGTTAATAATATAATGACAGAAAACATACCAAATAACTAAACCACTGATAATCAACGATATTAGAAATAACTTTACTCCAATATATGGAAATATTTCTATTTTTTGGAATAATTAGATAGATTATTTAATCTCTCTTCAATAGGGTTTATGAGTGATCAGAAAACTACCAACATAATTCCAAATTTATTATTTGACGTACGCTAACAAATTATTATTGGCACTACATAAACTTATCGGTTATGTACTTTTGAACAACGAATGACAATACTCAAAACAGCTGACTAAACCCATGGGCTTTCAATATAGCACATTGGCATTCGGTAAATTACGATACGACAGTCTATTGAAACATTGTAAACAACATTTACTAGGGATTCTCGAATTTATTTTTGTATGGATGGAATACGACTTAACTAATATCGGTATTGAAAAGTTGACAAAGGCGTTGATCGAAACATTTACAAAAAACTACATCATCTTGGGCTTAGGTGTGTAGGTTGAAAACACCCAATATAGTTGCTTAATACTCGCCATTAGAACAACTTAGGAGAGCTTTGGTTATTTTTTTCTACCAATGTTTAACCCTTACGGAGTATTCCCGCACTTGTAACATATTAATTATAAGCACTTTATATTCATTTCAATCTCGAATTCACGTTTACATAGGGGTTGAGCCTACTTTTTAAACATCTATCTAATAAATTCGGTTGAAACGGTGCTATTAAAATTAGTTTCATGAATTATATTGTAAGTTTTTGTACTTGTATTTACGCCGTGAAAATATAAACTTTGAGTTATCTTCAAGTTCAACTTCTGATTCGCCTTGCTGGCTAATGATTTTACTTGGATTGATTAGCACGCTCTTATTGATACGTTGAAAGTCTTGAAAAACACTGTGCCAATAACGAAGACTATAACTGACAATTAGCGTCTTTCCACAGTCAAATTTCACCTCATTATAAGGCTCCCGTCCGAGGTGCTTAATGTAAATTACTTTATGATGTTCTTGTGGTTTGAGTAGTCTTGAGATCCGTTTCATACAGGTATTTTATATAGAGCTAAAACTTTTATCGTTTGGATGCATTGATTGATTAAAGCGTATTCATCGATTTTTACCTTTCCCAGAAATCATCACCTTTGTATTTGGCTTAGTAACAATGCAGCCAACAATCAAAATAAAAAAACACCTACAATTAAGTACTCTTTGAAGAAAAAGTAAATTAATGCTTAGCTACAGTAGTTTGTCAATCAATGGTTCTGTGCTTCGGCAAATGATAGCTATTTTACTAAAAATCAAAACACTAAATATGGTCAGTTTATAACAATTACCTCAAGACTTAGCTAGTTTCTAAGGCTTAAGTGCCGAGTATTTATAAAAACTCTTTTTCACACTATGACTAAACATCTATGTAAACCTATTTCAAGCCGAGACAAGTTTATCTCCTTAAAATTTTGTTTAGTGCATTGTAAACTAAGTTAGTGTAGGTTTTGATTTAGTTCCCTCTCCGATGGTGAGAGAGGGACACGAAAAAAATGTTGTACTTACTAAAATTACACTGTATTTAGTCACTCAATTCAAAGTCACTACAAAGACCTTTAAAAATTAATTTAAAGTGTTGATTCGCATAAATAGAAAATACCTATAAATAGCTGATCAATTCCAATAATTTTACTATTTTCCTTAAAATTTGATGCTTTCACAACCTTTAATTTCTGCTTTTAAAACAGCCCCAGCTTCGGTCGAAAATCCTGGAAGGAATTCGATCGCATTTGTCGAACTTAAAGCAACTTTTGACTCTGCTTTATTAACATTCTTTACAGACATAGTACCCACAGACTCGTACTTTTCAACCGAATGTGCTGTAGAGTTTACTTTTTTATTTATTTCACAATCATCAGTTTTTATAAAAGCCAATTGATTAAACTTAAAATCAAATGGAATAAATGAAATATTATCACTAATTGCCGAGAAAGTCAAAGCAGTAATATCAGTTTTGTTAATCGGGAGTCCATCTACTCCAACAACATTATTGAGATTTACACTGTAAACTCTAGCATTTTGCGAAATTCTAATTTTAAATCTAGCTTGTTCGCCCCATTCTCTAATACCATTTCTACTGATTACTATCTCGATTTCACCTACTCCAGATGCTGTAAAAGTTAGGTAATTATATTCACTTAAGTCAACAGGGTTCAATCCTAAGCGTAGAGGACGATGCACAGAATAGTAGTTTTTAACATCACCTTTTGCCTCAAATCCTCTTTCTACCCAATATTTTTCCGTTCCTGTTTGTATTCCATCTTGTGGCATTATTTTCAACATCGCATTACTAACATTTTGTTGTTCAAAATTTGCGATCCAAGCCCCATCTGCCAAATACACATTGTCGGATAATGAACGACCATCTAGTTTTATGACAAGTCCGGCATCAAATACTCCTTTCGTGTCTAAATCAAATTT
Source organism: Emticicia sp. (assembly GCF_049241225.1). Lineage (NCBI taxonomy): Bacteria > Pseudomonadati > Bacteroidota > Cytophagia > Cytophagales > Leadbetterellaceae > Emticicia > Emticicia sp. Next base: position 31,374 of record NZ_JBMLRC010000129.1, on the reverse strand, counting down.
TTGTGTAGTTTGACCATTTAAATCTACTGTTTGATTATAATCTTTAGAGCTTGTCATCTCCGAAGGCCTAAAAGTACCCGCCACTCTAAGAGTCCCAGTTCTTCTTGAAGGATTTATTATCTCAAACTTGAACTTTCCTTGAGAATAACTACCAGTTTTCATCAATACATCAGGAAAAGGAGAATAATTATGAGTCCCAACAATCATTTGTCTCATTTCAAAACGATTTAGTATTTCTTCTACTAAAAAGAAAACATCGGCTGGAGTTTTACCCCAAACTTGAAAATTAATATACATGTATCCTGTTGGAAAATCTTCTATATTCCAGTGGCTGTTGTATTCGAAAGTATTTGCCTCAACATTTCTCATTGAAAAACAAAGGGCATACTCAATTGTATTATTCTTTTTTAAAGAGATCAAATTAGCCGGGTACTTTCCTAATATATAAATAAGCTTTACGCTTTCTAAACTTGAACCGCCAACGCGGTCACAAATACTTTTTGAATGACTGTAAACTTCTGTTAATGTTTTAGTAGCTAAAACCACCCCGGTCCTATCAGCTATTTTATAATAATCGGCTGAAAGTACCTCCACAGCATTGGTTATCTGGATTAAATCGGTAGGCGAAGACAAATAAGCAGTAGAACTATCATTTCCAATTATTGGAAAGTAACTTTCTAAGGCGTTAGGATTTTTACTATCTAGAGTTTTTGATGCCGAAAACAGATTTTTACTTGAAAAAACCGTATTCGAACTTGGAATTTTATTAATAAGACCTTTATTGATATTTCTTAAAGTTATCTTTTCCGCTAAAGTACCATTACTCTCCAAACCACCGTCATTTCCAGAACTTAAACCAAAACCAACCTCAACGGTTTCATTCATATTTGCTCTCGAAATCGCAGTATTTGGAGTTGCCGTGATATAAAAAATTGCGTCATTAAAATCATTATCACATGAGGAATAATCTCTTCTAATATCTTCAAATCCTAACACAATTCTGTTGGTTTCTGCATCAAATAATAAAACATTATGAAATTTTAGTGCATCGACAGCCTCTGGGTTGAACATTTTATCTGAATATAAAGTCCACAGTGGTGTTCCAACCCCTGTCAAACCTCCTTTCCATGCGTTTGCCAATAAAACCCAACCAATGCCAGTGCCAGCAGGAAAAGTTCCAAGTTTTACTCTATCACCCGCCACAAGACCACCTCCACTACCTAATGCTGAAACATTAGGAAAAATTATTTTGATGTCTCTATTGTTAGGAGGTGTTGTTAATGGACTTGAAGTATTATAAGTATAATAACCTAAAACATTCATATACCCAGCTCCCTCTGATACAAAAGTTACCCAAACATCGGCCTCTTGCGTCAATTCTATATTTGTTTGTGTTCCGTTAGCAATATATTGAGGATTATAGCTCGGAACAGGAAATCGTTCAGGCAAAGAGGCATTTATTCTTGAAATAAAATTAGCTGATACATTATCACGACCATCCAAATAATTTGGAACACCATTCGATGTAAATGTGCCCATGTAGGTATATGCACTTTGAGAATAGGTTAGTTGGCAAAACAACACAAAAATCAAAAAAATAAAGGTTTTCATTATTAATAGTCTTTATGATTCAAAAATTTTATTAGATTGCTGTAAGTTATCTTTATAGTCGGATACCTATCAAATGATATTTATAAATTTAAGCTGATTAATAAATGCTATTAAAAAAATCGATATGCTAATCTTCAGGAATCAGTTTAAAAAAAGCATATTCTATCATTAGATAATCAACTTCTTTAACTTACACTTAAGATTTTTATAAAAAAACAAACCTAAATGTAACTACAGACACCACTATGGCCATTTTTGGTTTCTCATTACCAAAAAATCTTTATTCTTTCAGATTAAATGGCTTGTTTACGTACTTTTCCGCACCTAGTTTTTACAATTAAATGCAGTTTTTGCTTTTCTCTTCATCTGATAAATCAACCAAACAATGGTTGACTAATACATACTGGACTGAATTTCAGTTAGGGCATCAACTTTTTTCCTTCCTGCGGTATACGTAAAGCTATTACGATAAAATCAAAAAGAAAATCTCATTGAATAATTCTTTTACTTCACCTAAATTTTGACAAAGAAAAAAATACAGTAAAGTGGCTCAATAAGCTTTAAAGCATTTTTTTTATGGAAAATTGAAAGATGCTTTTTTTCATAATTACTTATAATTTATCAATATATTTTAACGTACCAATTTTTCTGCCAGCTTTCAAAAAAAATATAAAACACTGTCTATCAATTACTTATAAAAATATACAACTTACATAACCTTCCATAATTTGGAAATAAAAAATATTTTATGGAAATTGAATAAAATTTGGACTATCAAACTAATGGAAAACACTCAAACGATATTCATAGTAGAAGATGATGCTTTCTACGGTGCAATGCTAGAATACCATTTAACATTAAATCCTGACTATACAGTTGAGAAATTCGAGACAGGCAAGTCATTACTTGATAACATCTATCGAAGACCAATTGCCATTACGCTCGACTATTCTCTACCTGATATGGACGGAGAAACAGTTTTAAAGAGGATCCAAAAAGAATACTCGGATATTCCGGTTATTATTATTTCTGGCCAAGAGGATATCGCAACGGCTGTTCAATTACTAAAAAGCGGTGCTTATGATTATATAGTAAAGGATGAAAATACGAAAGAACGTCTTTGGAATTCGATGCTTAAAATTAAGGAAACGCAGCAATTACGAGCCGAGATTTCACTACTTCGTGAAGAAGTACGTGAAAAGTACGAGTTTGATAATGCCATCAAAGGTAATAGCCCTGCCTTACAAAGAGTATTTAATTTGATGGAAAAAGCTTCTAAAAGTAGCATAAACGTTTCAATTTATGGTGAAACAGGTACGGGTAAAGAGCTCGTAGCCAAAGCTATTCATCATAACTCTTCACGAAATAAAAGACCGTTTGTGGCGGTAAATATGGCTGCAATTCCAAAAGATTTGGTAGAAAGCGAATTATTCGGACACGAAAAGGGAGCATTTACCGGTGCCATGAATCGTAGAATAGGAAAATTTGAAGAAGCAACCGGAGGAACACTGTTTCTTGATGAAATTGGTGAAATGGAACTTACAATGCAAGCCAAAATTTTACGAGTTTTACAAGAACAAGAAGTTACCAGAATAGGCGGCAATCAACTCATAAAAATTGATTGTAGAATAATTGTGGCAACTCACCGAAACTTGGCTGAGGAGGTTCAGAAAGGAAATTTCAGAGAAGATTTATATTATCGTTTGCTAGGTTTAAACTTAACCCTCCCTCCACTACGTGAACGCGGGAATGATATAATTTTACTATCAAAATTCTTTATCGAAGAATATTCTAAAAAAAATCGCTTACCCAAATTAAGTCTTTCGATTGAAGCTTCACAAAAACTATTAAGTTATTCATTCCCGGGTAATGTCCGTGAATTAAAAGCTATCATCGAACTCGCCTGTGTTATGGCCAGCGATAACCAGATTGCTGCAGAAGATATTACATTTAATTCAATAAAACCTGAGGGTGCATTTTTGATCGAAGAAGTAACGTTGAAAGAATACAATAGACGTATTATTCGACATTTTTTGAATAAATACGATGATGATGTTTTGTTGGTTGCCGACAAGTTAGACATTGGTAAATCAACAATCTATAATATGCTAAAAAGCGGGGATTTATAAAATACAGAGTGCTGTACGTCAATTTTATGTACAATAGCAGCCAAAAATGGCTGCTATTTTTGTGAGTATAAAATAATCTACGCTACAAGTCGTTTCTTTTAAGCATCCAACACTAAACATAAACACTAACAATCCCTATTTAAAATTATATGAAATTCAAAGCCGTTATCTTCGACTTCGGAAACGTCATTATTAATATCGATTTTCAACGAATCTATCAGTCATTCGCAAAATTTACCTCAAAACCAGTAGCATATATCGAAAAAAGAATAACCGAAGACCAAATTTTCAGACGATACGAAAGCGGGCAATTTACGGATGAAGAATTCAGGGAGGTAATACGCCAAACACTGGGTTTTCCATTATCCGACTACGAAGTTGATACTGCCTGGAATGCAATCCTACTCGACATCCCTTCCGATAGAATTGAATTAGTTCAAAATATTCGACAAAAATATCCTGTCTATCTTTTAAGCAATACCAACAACATCCATATAACAGCTTCGAACCATTATCTAAAAAAAACATATGGTATTCGTAACTTGGATGAAATATTCGATAAACTTTACTTATCTTATGAAATGGGTATGTGGAAACCAGATACCGAGATTTACCTGGAAGTATTAAGGGCCAATAAACTACAACCCAACGAAGTAATATTTTTTGATGATAATTTGCATAACATCGAATCGGCAAAAGCAATCGGAATACAAACAATTTTAGTTGAACCCCCTACTTCTATTGTAGAATATTGTAAAAACATATTTTAAGTTGTTACTTTGTGGCATACAACAAACCTAACAAATGAATCAGCAGCGTACATTCCTAATACAAATATCTCTATTCATACTAACTTTTATATCTGCCACACTTACAGGTGCTGAATGGATTTACGGACGACCATTTTTTTTTGGTGAAAATACTTTAGGTTGGAATGAGTTTTTTGAAGGCTTAAAATATTCAGTTCCTTTTTTAGGAGTTCTGACTGTACATGAATTTGGCCATTACTTTATTGCAAAAAAACATCGAACAGATGTTACTTTGCCTTATTATATTCCCCTCTGGTTTGGCGGTATAACCTCAACCTTTGGTACACTTGGTGCGTTCATTCGAATCAAGGAACGCATTAATTCTCGGGTAAAATATTTTGATATTGGCATTGCTGGCCCATTGGCAGGTTTTGTAGCAGCAATATTTGTGCTCTGGTATGGTTTTACACACCTACCAAACCTTAATTATGTGTTCGAATTATTCCCGGTTTTCAAACAATATGGAAACGACTACGGAAAATTCCTTGAAACAAGTCCCGACTATATTTCAATCAAATTAGGAGACAGCATACTTTTCAATTTTTTTGAGCAGTTTGTAGCAACAGGCGAACTCCCCCACCCTTATCTATATACCAACTACCCAATTATTTTTGCGGGTTATTTGTCTTTATTTTTTACAGCCCTCAATCTTTTCCCAGTTGGCCAACTCGATGGAGGGCATATACTTTACGGCTTAATCGGCGACCGTGCCTTCAATATCGTTTCGCCAATTTTATTTACTGGATTTGTGTTTTATGCCGGTTTGGGCTTTTTTAATGCTCATGAATTTACTACTCAAGATACGCAAATATTTGTTGAGCTAATTGGTAAGTTTGTTCTTTTTATCCTTTTCAATTATTTGTGTTTTTCAAAAATAACCGATAATCTAATCACCAATTGGCTTATTGCACTTTCGGTAGTGGCCTTTCAGTTGGTAGTTTCTTATTTTTTCCCAACGATCGAGGGCTACTCGGGTTTTCTAGCATTTGGACTTATGATTGGGCGTTTCTTGGGCGTTTATCATCCAAAAACCTATGATACCCAACCATTGACGCTAGAAAGAAAGATTTTAGGATGGCTAGCTTTATTTATTTTTGTTATTTGTTTTAGCCCAAAACCATTTATCATCATTCAAAATTTACCATAATTAGTGAATGACGAATTATTCGATTTACGAACGGTTCGCCGTGACGATGACGAATAAATCGCGAAAATAATGTTTAGTATAGCAAAAAATTCGTAAATCGTCATTCGTAAATCACCAATCAAAATTCTATGCTAAACTGGATACTTAAAACGACCTTTCGCCTATTGGGTTGGAAAGTATTAAATACACCTTATAACCTAAATAAAGGACTTTTTGTAGTTGCTCCTCACGCACGAACCTCCGATTTCTTCGTAGGACTTTGTACTCGTCCAACCATAGGTTTGGATATAAAATACCTCGGAAAAGCTGAGCTTTTCAAGCCTCCGTTTGGCTGGCTTTTTCGTGCTTTAGGAGGTACTCCGGTATATCGCCACAAAAGCACCAATTTTGTTCAACAAGTGGCCGATACTTTCAATAGTCAAGAAAAACTACTGGTTGCGATTGCTCCCGAGGGGACTCGTAAGAATGTAAGTAAGCTAAAAACCGGGTTTTATTACATGGCTCACCAAGCAAAAGTGCCAATTGTGATGTCAGGCTTTGATTACCCTCGCAAATCTGTTATTTTTGCAGAACCATTCCAGACCTCAGGAGATTTTGAAGCTGATATGAAGAAATATTTCATACCATTCTTCGAATCAATTGGTGGCGTGGATAAAGATTGGATAAAAAATTATAAAGCCGGCAAGTTTGATGAATAAAAAGCACAGTTGCCCAACCCTCTGACCTAAACACCAAAGATAAATGATTGAAAAAATATGGAAAAACAAACCAAAGCAATAAGAATTCAAACCAAACGCTCACAATATAGAGAACATTCAACACCATTATTTTTAACAAGTAGTTTTTGTTTTGAGGATGCTGAGCAAGGTAAAGCTCTTTTTGACGAAACTCTCGAGGGTAATATCTATACTCGTTTCTCGAATCCGTCGGTACAAGAATTTGTTGATAAGGTTTGTATGCTTGAAAATTGTGAAGAGGGAATTGCTACAGCCACAGGAATGGCAGCAGTTTTTGCGGGTTTTGCAGCTCATTTAAAATCCGGCGACCACGTGGTAGCATCGCGTGCCTTGTTTGGATCTGCTCACCAGATTCTAACACAAATCTTGTCGAAGTGGGGTATTACGCATACCTACCTCGATGCCACGGCTCCAGAAAGCGACTGGGAGGCCGCCATTCAGCCAAATACCAAGATGGTTTATCTCGAAACACCATCAAATCCTGGACTTGAATTAGTAGATATGGCTATGATTGGCCGATTGGCTAAAAAACATAACCTCATTTATTACGTAGATAATTGTTTCGCAACGCCAATTATTCATACACCAACCGATTTTGGTGCTAATCTTATTGTACACTCGGCCACTAAATTTATGGATGGCCAAGGTCGTGTTTTGGGCGGGATCATTACAGGAACTAAAGAACTCATTGCTCCGATTCGTTTCTTCTGCCGTCATACGGGGCCGTCAATGTCTCCATTTAATGCATGGGTTTTATCGAAAAGTCTTGAAACACTCGAAATTCGCATGGCCCGTCATTGTGAAAATGCCATCAAATTAGCCAAGGCCTTGGAAAAAATGGAGGGTATTAAAAACGTAAAATACCCACATTTAACAACTCATCCACAATACGACCTGGCAAAAAAACAAATGAAAGCAGGCGGAGCAATGGTAACGTTTGAATTAGAAGGTGGATTTGAGAGAGTGAAAAAATTTACACAACTAATAAAAATTGCATCAAATTCATCCAACTTGGGTGACTCTCGTACCATAATCACAAATCCTAATACAACCACTCATTCAAAGCTTTCGAAAGAAGATAAAGCTAAACTTGGTATAACAGAAGGCTTGATTCGCTGCTCAGTAGGTTTAGAGGATATCAGAGATTTAATTGCAGATTTTAAGCAAGCAGCAAAAAAATCTCAATCAAAGTAGTATCTCGAATAGTCGAAAATAGAGTATTAGACTACTAAAATAAACCAAACAGATGAGCTACACTGTTGAGCAAAAGTATATGGAGGAAATTATGAAGCAAGAAAACGCACTAACGTTTGCTCGCTTCAATAAACTCATCAATAATTTATTTTCAGAGAATGCAGAAGCTCAAGAAGAAATCTTGGCATTAAAATCACACATAAATAAATTAGAGAAAAGCGTATCTGAACATAAAAAAGAGATCGCAATTCTTAATGAGAAACTAAAAAAACAAGAATTTCTTGAAAAAAGTAAAGAAATTCAAAAAGAAAGTGTTAAAATTGTAGCAAATAAAGCTAAAAAGTCAGCAGACAGCGTAGAAATAAAGAAAACAATCACTGAACTAATACAAGAGATTGATGCGTGTATTGCTTTATTAAACGAAGAATAATCAAGTGAGATCGTGTAATGAATAATTAAATGATTTGATTATAAACACTTTATGAGCGAAGCTCTAATAAATTATTAATCAAAAAGATCATTTTTTTTAATTGACAATTAAAGATTGGTTGTAAAATGGCAGATGCTGAAAAAATAGAAATTGGGTTGAAAGTATCGAATAGAGTCATTACACTCAAAGTTCATCCCGAAATGGAGCCATATTTTAGAAAAGCAGCCATCGTAGTCAACCGACGCCTTGATACGTTTAGTAAAAGTCATAGTGGCGGAGAAATGGATTCTATGGATTTTTTATTGACAGTGGCCATCGAAGGCATGGTCGAATCTCAAAAAAACCAAGATAAATATAAACTTTTGCAACAATCGCTCAAACAAAGGCTTGATGATATTGACCAACGCCTAACTCTTGGTTGAGAATAAAAATACTGATCGACAACACTTTTGCGGTTTATATAATTTATTCCTCGTTTAAGTTTCATAAATTTCTTCTTATTTTTACTTGTCAGGCTAGACCACAGAGCCTTAGAAAGTTGTTATGTTTAATTAGTTCAGCTTGTGAGTGGTATTTAAAGGCAATTTTTAGTATTTTTATCATGCTAAAAAACTCAAGCTATCATTTCAAAATACTGAACTTATTATTCCCTAATTATTTATAAATTATTTAACAAAACTATCAAATGTCTAATATTTTAATGATGCTCCTCACCGACTTAATTGCTTTGGCAATTGGTTTTTTTGTGGGTAGAGCATTGCTCAAAAAAACATTCCAAAGTAAAGACGCCGACGCCGAGATTAGAGCAAATGAAGTGATAAAAAATGCCCAAATTACTGCTGAAAACATTAAAAAAGATAAAATGTTGGAAGCAAAAGAGCATTTCTTAAAACTGAAAACTGAATTTGAAGATGATTCAAACAAACGCAAAAATATCATCTTGCAAAACGAGCAACGTGTAAAACAAATGGAGCAACAGGCTGTTCAATCGAAGCAGCAAGCTGCCCAATTAGAGCAACAGAATATTCGTCGAGAAAAAGAACTTGAGGTGCTTCAAAATAAGTTGAATGATCAAACTGAAGCTGCCAAAAAACAAATGGATCTGGCCAATAAACGCAAAGAGGAAGCAGAATTTATGCTCGCACAGCAAGTTGAAGCATTGGAGAAAATTGCGAATCTAACGGCAGACCAAGCCAAGCAACAACTAATTGATGCTATCAAAGGTGAAGCTGAAACTCGTGCCTCGGGCTTTATTAAGCAGACAATCGAAGAAGCAAAATTGACTGCCACAAAAGAATCGAAGAAAATTATCATCGAAACCATTCAGCGTACAGCTGCCGAACAAGCCATCGAAAACTGCGTTTCGGTATTCAACATCGAAGGCGACGAAATTAAAGGTAAAGTGATTGGCCGTGAAGGACGTAATATTCGTGCTCTGGAAGCTGCAACTGGGGTTGAGGTGATCGTTGATGACACACCAGAAGCAATCGTAATTTCTAGCTTCGACCCAGTTCGTCGTGAGATTGCCCGCTTATCTTTGCACCGCTTGGTTCAAGATGGTCGTATACACCCAGCTCGTATCGAAGAGGTTGTAGCCAAAACCAAGAAAGATATCGAAAACGAAATCAACGAAATTGGAGAACGTACTGTAATTGATTTGGGCGTACACGGTCTGCACCCAGAATTAATCCGAATGATCGGTAGAATGCGTTTCCGTTCGTCGTACGGACAGAACTTGCTTCAACACTCGCGTGAGGTTGCCAAGATGTGTGCCACAATGGCCTCAGAACTTGGTCTAAACGCAAAGTTAGCCAAACGAGCAGGGTTACTACATGATATTGGTAAAGTATGGCACGAAGAACAAGAATTGCCACACGCACTCTTGGGTATGGAATTGGCAAAGAAATACAAAGAGCACCCAGAAGTTATCAATGCGATTGGTGCTCACCACGATGAAATCGAAATGACATCAATGATTTCGCCAATCATTCAAATCTGTGACTCAATTTCGGGCTCTCGCCCAGGAGCAAGACGTGAGATGATGGAGTCTTATGTACAGCGTCTGCGTGATTTGGAAGCCTTGGCTTTGAGTTATAATGGTGTTGAGAAATGCTACGCTATTCAGGCAGGTCGTGAACTACGCGTAATTGTTGACTCTGAAAACGTAACTGATGAAATTGCAAGTAAACTTTCATTTGATATTTCACAAAGAATCGAAAAAGAAATGCAATACCCTGGCCAAATCAAAGTAACGGTTATCCGTGAGATGAGAAGCGTAGCGTATGCAAAATAAGATAAGTTATTTTTTTCTGAAAGGCGATACAGCGATGTATCGCCTTTTTATTTGAAAATCACTGAGAATTTAGTTCCATCACCTAACTTCGAACTCACTTCAATTTTTCCGTTGTGCATTTTTATAATTCTATCAACTAATGATAGCCCGATCCCATGACCTTTTGTCTGGGAAGTCTTGATTGATCGATAAAAAGGTTGGAATATATAAGGAATTTCCTGTGGGTCAATTCCGATTCCCTTATCTTCGAAATGAATTACTTTATAAAAATCAGTAGCCGTTAGGTTAATAGTGGCTTGGTTATCGGCCGAAAATTTGCATGCATTTTGTATTAGATTTACAAAAGCAATTTTAAGTAAGGAGGTATTACCAATTATACACAGATGATCAGGTTCTTCAGGTAATGCATCAAAATTAATTTCAATTTTATAGGAAGGATTATTTTTTAAGACAAAAGCTTTTGCATCGAACAATAATTCGTCAATACGCACACTCTCTGCTAATAGTTTGTTATTTTCGACGTTAATTCGTGATAATTTCAATAAATTTTGAGTCAACTTCACTAAATCTGTAATATCTTCTAGGGCTGAGTAAATCGTATTTTGGTATTCTTCAGGTTTTCTTTCTTTAAATAGACTTACTTCTAATTGTGAACTAATACGAGTGAGTGGGTTTTGTAATTCGTGTGAAACATTACCGATGAACATTTTTTGTAGCCCTAACCCTTCTTCTACCCTATCTAACAACTGATTAATGGTAACAGTCAGGTTACTGATTTCGTTTTTATTATTACTTATTTCGAGTCTTTTATCTAAATTTTGTGGAAATATTTTATTCAACTCTACTCCTATGCTTTCAATCGGCTCGAGCGTTTTTTTTGCATAATACCATCCAATTATGCCTATGAAAACAATTGAGAATGTCCAGAGTCCGAGCATCATCCATCGCATCTGAAAAAGAAACTCCTCCGCATACTGGTTTTTAGCCATTGCAATGACAATATACTTTTTTTTGGCTCGTTCGTATAAAATACCAACACCATACAACTGATTGTTTGAGAACTCTATCTTACTTTTTTCTCGAATTTCTTCCAGGATACTCCTTTCTATGACCTTAATCTGAGCAACATTTGATAAAAATACCACCTTATCGGTATCATTATCATATACTAATATCTCCTCGGCTGTTATCTGGTCTTTTCTGTTTTTCAGTAGGCTTTCCAAAAATGCAATATCCTTTCTATTTTCAATGGTTTGGCTCAGCCATCCAGCTACCGTTTCGGCACGATTATTAAGTCTTCGATAAAAATTTTTATGCAAAAAATAGTACGTAAAAAGATACACCGAAATCATTGTGATTAGTAAGATGGTCATCACCAAAGCTAAAAACCGCAGAGTTATCTCTTGTCTTAATTTCATTCTTCTTTTAATACATAACCCATCCCAAAAACAGTATGAATTAATTTTTTTTCAAAATTTTTATCAATCTTCTTTCTTAAATAATTTATATAAACTTCAATATAATTAGTGCCTTTATCGAAGTTTACATCCCATACATTTTCAGCAATCTGATTTTTCGATAGCACCCTACCTTGATTACGTAATAGATATTCTAATAATCTAAACTCAAGTGCTGTGAGCTCTATATCCATTCCGGCTCGATAAATACGCTTGGTATCAAGATTTACTTCAAGGTCAGAAAACTTAAGAACATCACTGGTAATGAGTGTTTCTGTTCCTCGCTTAGTTAGAGCTCTAACTCGGGCCAATAACTCAGCAAACAGAAATGGTTTTACCAAATACTGATCAGCCCCTGCATCAAAACCAGCAATTTTATCTTCACTTTCTCCTAAAGCAGAAAGTAAAAGAACCGGCGTTTGAATACCATGTTGCCGAAGTTCTTGAACTAACATCCAACCATTCAAACCAGGCATGATGATGTCAGAAATTATACAATTATAAGAATTCCTTAGGGCTAATTGTTTGGCAACAAGTCCATCATAAGCAATATCAACTTCGTAGTAATGTTCGATTAACCCTTGTCGAATCGCTTGCAACGTCTTTGGTTCATCTTCTACAACCAAAATCTTCATAGTAATTATTCAAAATATAATCAAATGTAGTTATGGTTTCTCCATAAAAAAAACATCTAATAAATTTCTAATAATTGGTTAAGTACTCTCTAAGTATTGCCATCGACCTTTGATTATCAGTTTTTTGAAAAGAAACTAAAAAAATATATATCACAGCTATCTGAAGCTAATACTGTAGCCAACAAACTCTGTCAACTTTAAACAGGGATTGTTTATACACCGATAAGTAAAATTTTCAAAAATACTTAATCATCTCTTACACTTTATCATATAATACTATGCACGGAGCAATAAAAAATATTCTTTTTCCGACCGACTTTTCGCCAAATGCAGATAATGCACTCAATATGGCTATTTCGGTTGCTATAAAGCATAACGCCGATTTACATTTACTGCACGTTATAATTCCGCAGTTCATATCGATGATCGGGGAAATTCCATTTGGAACTGCTTACGAAAATTATGTTGATCTTGAAAAAATTAATAAACACACCATTGATAATTTGGCAAACACGATCAGAAAAAAAAATCGGATAGCTGTATTTTCACATACTAAAATAGGATCGATATCTGAAACAATTGAGGAAATGAGGCATCAACAAGATATTGATTTGATAATCATGGGAACTCATGGCAATTCGCCCATAAAAAACCTCCTGATCGGAAGTAATACCTTTAAAACTATAAAAACTACGAGCTGTCCAGTACTTACAATTCCATCTCATTTTGAAGCTACGCACTTTTTTAATATCCTTTTTCCAGTAAGAAATGTGGAAGGAATAGATGAAAAATATGCAATAACTTCAAGTTTTATCCAGAAAAACCAAACGAAAATCGAACTGCTCGGCGTTGTTGACTTTTATGATTTTTCAACATTTGAGGTAGTTTCAAAAAAAGTTGAAGCTATTTTGAAAGAACTAATATTAAAGGGGATCTCTTCGAGTTGTAGAACAGTGTTTTGTAGCAATATTGCCAATTTTATTTTAGAATATGCCCAATTCAATCATGCTGATTTGATTGTAATAAACGCAAACATAGATGGTGATTGGCGAGAACTTTTTGGGGGAACTTACACTCAAAAAATCATAAACTATGCCCAACATCCGGTTTTATATATAAATACAACTACTATCAAAACGTCACAAAAAAAAACTGAAAGCGATTCAAAATCGAATATTTCATCTGAATTAATTCTTTCACCAATTTCAAATATTCATCATTTAAATTAAAAAAACATGATAACTGTTATAATACCTGCCTTAAATGAGGAAAAAACGATTGGTTGTGTCATAGAAACTGCAAAACTGTCGGCGAATGTTTCAGAAATCATAGTGGTTGATGATAAATCAGAGGATCAAACCATAGAAATAGCTAAAAAATATGCTTGTAAAGTAATAACCAGCACCAAACTTGGTAAAGGCACCTCAATGCAAGATGGGGTTTTGATGGCAAAGAATGAAATTATTGCATTTTTAGATGCGGATATCACAACATATTCGAGTGATATTATAGATTTACTGACACTACCAATTATAGAAGACCGAGCTGACTTCGTGAAATCTTATTTTACGCGTCAGGCTGGAAGGGTTACCGAACTTGTAGCAAAACCCTTGTTATCGATACTCTACCCAGACTTCCCGATTTTCAAGCAGCCATTAAGTGGCATGATAGCAGGAAAAAAAGAACATTTCAGAAAGATTAACTTTGAAGAAGGGTATGGAGTTGATATAGGAATTCTATTGGATATGTTTCAAATGAATGTCAGAATCGAAGAGGTAAACATCGGGCATATAGAGAATCGTATGCAAAGTGTTGAGTCGTTGGGTAAAATGTCTCGGCAGGTGGCTTCTGTTATTCTGAAAAAATCAAAAAATATGGGCTTTCAAGACCTTAAAACCTACGAACATATACAGGTTATACGTGAACAAATGGATTTTGCTCTCAGTGAAAATCTCAGAAAGTTGAAGAAAATTGCCATTTTAGATATGGACAATACAATCACTAGAGGAAGTTTTATCCAAACCGCCGCCATTGCATTCGATTTTGCTGAGCAACTCCAAGAAATAGGTCGAACACAAACAAATCCAATACTTCGCACCAAACAAATTGCAAAGCTCCTACGAGGAAAATCGCTTAAAGAGCTACTCGATGTGGCTGATTCAATAAAAATTACGCCAAATGCCTTGACATTGGTAGAAAATCTCAAACAAAGCGGCTATATCGTTGGAATTATTTCTGATAGCTATGATTGTATCACCAATCATTTGAAAAATAAACTTGGCGTAGATTTCAGCCTTGCCAACGAACTTGAATTTTCGAGGAGCCATACAACTGGCGAAGTAAAAATCCCTTCGTTTTTTCTTCCTCATCAACACAGCATTTGCAAACACGATTATTGCAAAAGTCATGCACTAGCTCATATTTGCCAACATTATAATATTGCACTATCTGAAACTATGATGATTGGCGATGGTGCAAATGATATTTGCCTAACTGATAAAGCGAGTATTGGAATTTCTTTCTGCTCCACTGACAAACGACTAGACAAAGTTGCCGACTATGTAATCAAAAAGCCTGATTTTCAAGAAGTTATGAGTTTTCTATTTTAATTAATTACTATGAATATAATCATTCAAACACCTCAATTTACAGCAAGTGAAGGTCTCACAAATTTTGTAAGAGACAAAATCAATCAATTAACGACTCACCAATCAAATATCATTGGAGTAAAAGTTGTACTACGAACAGGAGCAAAACATGACCTAAGTAATCAATGGTGTGAAATTATTGTGACGCTCCCCGCCGAAAATAAGTTCATAAAAAAACATAGTCTCTCGTTTGAAGAAAGTATTGTGAGGGCAATTGCTTCAATGGACCGAAAACTTAAACGTAAGCAAGTTAAATATTCTTGACACCTAAAAAATTATAACTTATAAAACATTAAAATCCACCTATACTTCATCATAGCAAATTAAATCTACAAACCATATGAATTTTCAAGAGGTATTAAATTATTCTATCATCAAAATTGGTGCGTTCGATTTTCGTATTTCATCAATTTTAGGCATTTTTCTTTTGGTAATTTTCGCTGTAATCGCACTTTATCTAACAAAACGTACAATTTATCGCACCAAAAAAATTGAAGAAGGAAAGAAATATTCACTTTATAGTCTTTTCAAATATATCATTATCACTTTTGCAGTAGCGAATGGCTTACAAGTAGTTGGACTTGATATTTCGGTGATTTTAGCGGGTTCGGCAGCTCTTCTGGTTGGTTTGGGCATTGGTTTACAAACACTTTTCAAAGATTTTGTGTCGGGAATTATTCTTTTGATTGATGCTTCGATAAAAGTGGGCGATGTGATTGTTGTCAACGATTTGGTTTGTAAAATCAAGGAAATAAAACTTCGCACCACTACTGCCATCACCCGTGACGATAAATATATTATTCTTCCCAATTCAATGCTTACATCGAGTCAAATTCAAAATTGGACTCACCTAAGTGATACCTCCAGATTTGAAGTGCAAGCAACGATTGATTATCAACCAAATATTCGACAAGTAAAAGATATTGTGCTTGATTTAATCGATAAAAATCCATCGGTTCTTCCCAACCCACAGCCTTTTGTAAGATTTACTGAATTTGGCGAATCTACACTGACTTTTTCTGTTTTTTTCTGGACCCAAGATTTATTCAGGGTAGAAAACATCAGTAGTGATATACGTTTTAGCATTTTTGAGCATTTCAACAAGCATAAAATTAAAATACCAGTTGCACAACAAGAAGTTGCAGTAAATGAACATCAAAAAGGCCTGTAAAACATGCTGATTCAAAACTCTATGATTTTTTTATCCAAAACTCTTTGAGATTTCAAATTCTCTTATAAATTTGGATAATAAACAATTTCAAAAATACTATGGACAAATTATCTGAAACTTGGATGGTAGATGGTACGATTGATTTTGAGGCCAAAAAATATACACTTTTGGCTTACTTAAAAAAAGTGAAGCAATGCTTCGATAACTCAAAAGTGTATCCACAACTCTCTGATCTTTTTTTTCATCATAACAATTTGGTATCTTTTAGAAATAACAAAAACTTTTTAAAAGACCACTTTCCGAAACGTCTTTCGGGAATACAGATCGAAAATTTAGAGTTGATTTACGAAGAAATGATTGCTGATAATAATCTCATGCAGGAAATTGAAGAGATTATTCATTATGCCAGTCAACGATTCCAAAATGCAATTTCTGTAGGAAGTGAAATTTATGATTTTGTAGAAAGCAAGCTTTCCATCACACCGGTAGGTATCATTCCGCTCAAACTAGATGAAGGGTATTTTTTCTTATGCACCGGACAAAGACGTAGCACAAGAGTTTATTCGTACCGTCTAACCTTATTCGAGCGTCATAATGAAAAATATCGGTCGCTAAGCACAACTTTTATATCAGAATGGGAGCGAAACTTTGTAAATAGCTACGAAAATATTAAAATCAATTTAATAAAGCAGCAAAAAAGTATGCCAAATCCAGCTGTTTATTCTATCGAAACCGAACTCGCATTTCCATTAGAGGAAACCCTCCTGCCGATTGCCAAACGTACTTTAGTGCAGCATATAAGCCAATAAAAAATGCCTCTCAAAATTGAGAGGCATTCCTATTATTGCTAAAGCTATATTATAGCTTACGTTTTACTTCTTTTACTTCAAAGCTTTCGAGTGTATCTCCAATTTCGATGTCATTAAAGCCTTTCAAGCTCAAACCACATTCAAAACCGTATTTCACTTCGTTTACATCATCTTTGAAACGTTTCAATTGTTGAATCTCACCTTCGTGTATTACGATTCCTTCACGTATCAATCTTACTTTATTGTTACGCTTAATCGAGCCATCAGTTACATAACAACCTGCAATCGTACCAACTTTACTGATTTTAAACACTTCACGAACTTCGACTGTACCAACGATTGACTCTTCAACTTTAGGAGCTAACAAGCCTTCCATCGCATCACGAATCTCATTGATTGCATCGTAGATGATAGAATATAATCTGATTTCGATTTCTTCTTGGTCAGCAATTCTACGAGCATTATTCGATGGTCTTACTTGGAAACCAATTACGATTGCATCGGCGGTTGAAGCCAACAATACGTCTGATTCTGAAATTTGACCAACACCTTTGTGAATAATCGCTACTTGAACCTCTTCGGTCGAAAGTTTCAATAATGAGTCAGAAAGGGCTTCTACCGAACCATCCACGTCACCTTTTACAATAACATTTAATTGATGGAAGTTTCCGATTGCTTTACGGCGTCCAATCTCTTCGAGTGTAATGTGTTTTTTAGCACGGATACTTTGCTCACGATTGATTTGCTCACGTTTGTTAGCGATGTCACGTGCTTCACGCTCCGAATCCATCACGTTGAATCTATCACCTGCTTGTGGAGCTCCTGGTAAACCAAGAACCTGCACTGGAGTTGATGGACCAGCAGCTTTAATTCTTGCCCCTGTTGCATTCACCATTGCTTTCACACGCCCGAAGTATTGACCTGCCAAGATAACATCTCCAACTTTCAATGTACCGTTCTGTACGAGAACTGTGGTTACATATCCACGACCTTTATCGAGAGATGCTTCAACTACTGTACCTACAGATGTACGGTCAGGATTTGCTTTTAATTCGAGCAATTCAGCTTCGAGCAATACTTTATCGAGGAGTTCATTGATACCAATACCTTTCTTGGCCGAAACCTCTTGTTCTTGGTATTTACCACCCCAACTTTCAACTAAGATATTTTCTTTCGATAAATCTTCACGTATTTTTTCTGGGTTAGCCCCTGGCTTATCAATTTTATTGATTGCAAATACGATCGGAACACCTGCATTTTTAGCGTGGTTGATAGCCTCACGTGTTTGAGGCATCACACTATCATCGGCTGCTACCACAACGATTACAACGTCGGTGATTTTAGCCCCCCTTGCACGCATGGCCGTAAAGGCTTCGTGACCAGGAGTATCGAGGAATGCGATTTTCTTTCCTTTATTCGGACCTTCGTTGATTTCCACATCATAAGCACCAATGTGCTGTGTAATACCACCCGCTTCACCCGATGCAACTTTTGTGCGACGGATATAATCGAGCAATGATGTTTTACCGTGGTCAACGTGACCCATGATTGTAACGATTGGAGCTCTCGGCAATAAATCTTCCTCAGCATCTTCTTTTTCAATCGTATCAACTTTCACTTCTTCTTCAGCAGTGATAAATTGTACATCGTAGTCAAAGTCAAGAGCAAGCATTTGGATTGCTTCCGCATCAAGGCGTTGGTTGATAGATACAAACATACCCATCTTCATTGCCGCCGAAATTACATCGGTTACCGAAACATCCATCAAAGAAGCCAATTCAGCAGCCGAGATAAACTCGGTTACTTTCAAGATATTGCTTTCTTCTTGCTCTTGTAAAGCACGTTGTTCTTCTTGGTCGGCACGTGACCTACGCTTATCCTTTCTATATTTTGCTCCGAAGTCAGGCCCTTTGGTTTGCATACGAGCCATCGTTTGTTTGATTTGCTCTTTTACTTCAACCTGTGAAACCTCTTCTTTGCGTTCTTTCTTTTTCTTAGGATCGCCTTTTTTGGCAGACGCATTATTTGTAGTTGTATTACCAGTGGCAACAGGAGCTTTTGGTTTTGGCGTAACGACAGCATCTGCACCCGTAACTTTCTCGCCACGTTTTACACGTTTGCGTTTACGTTTACGTTTGTCTCTGTCTTCTGCAACAGTTGATTTTTTCTCAACTGGAAGCTCTATTCTACCCAAAACCTTCAAACCTTGAAGTTTTTCACCTCTTGCTTGAATCAATTCTGGTTCGATTATTTCTTCAATATCAATATCTTCTGGAATGCTCTTTTTAGGAACTACAGGAGCAGGTTTTGGCTCAGCCTTGTGAGGCGGGCGTTGATCTGCTCTATATGGCTGACGTGGGTCAAGACGCTCAGTTGGTTGTCGTTGTCCGCCACCTTGTTGTTGGCGTGGCGGGAATTCCTGACGGCTAGGTTGCTGAGGTTTTTGTTCTTGTTTTGGCGGCTCTGGTTTAGCAACAACCTCAACTTTTGGTGGCTCAACAACTGGGGCCACTTCCTGTGGTTTAGCTGGCTCTTGGGGCACAACTGGTGCCGGTACTTCCGCCACTACTGGTTTTGGCTCAACTACTGGCTCTGGTTTTGGTTGCTCTACCTTTACCTCAATTGGTTTTTCTTCAACCTGAGGTTTTACTGGCTCAACTACTGCTTCTTTCACTGGTTCGACTACTGGAGGCGGAACTGGGGCCGGAGGCGGTGTTGGAGTAGGCTTTTTATCCAAATCAATTTTACCCAAGATAGTAAGACCATGAGTTTTGCTTTCGGCACGAATCACTTCGGGCTCAGCAGGTTTGGTTGGTTCTGTTTCTTTTTTCTCCTCTACTTTTGCTTGTTGGCGGAAATATAAAATATCAGAATTACCAGCAGAAGTTGGATTTGCTTTCGCTTCTTCAACTGGTTTTGTCGAACCTCCATCTTCAAGCAACGAATTATTATTATATTCTTTAGCGAGAATATTCAATAACTCAAAGTTGAGTTTGGCATTTGGATTATTTTCAATACGATGTCCTTTTCCAGCAAGTTTTTCAACGATAGTTACAATACCAACGTTGAGTTTCTTTGCCGCAAGGCTGAGTCGCATTTCTTTTTGTTCTGTCATAAAATGATTTAAAAATCTGTTTTTGTTATCCCTTGCGAGATTAATTACTCTTTTTTCCAAGTCCAAAAACCTTGGAGAACTTCAGTTTTTGTGCTTTTGAATTCAATACTACAAATGTAAACGGTATATTCTTGATTATCAAGAATATATGATTTATAGTTATCTATTTCGTTCTAAATCACAGTATTGTATTCGATTTATTCAAATTCTCGACTCAAAATTCCTAAAACTTCGTCGATTGTCTCTTCTTCTAACTCTGTACGGCGGGCAATATCTTCTTTTGAGATAGCCAATACAGATTTTGCGGTGTCGAGACCAATCTTACGGAATTCGTCGAGTACCCAATCTTCGATTTCATCAGCAAATTCTGACAAATCAACGTCTTCTTCGTCTTCTTCGCCTTCGATGTCACGGAATACGTCAAGTTCCATCGAAACGAGTTTACCAGCCAACTTGATATTCATACCGCCTTTACCGATAGCCAACGACACTTGATCTGGTTTTAAGTAAACGGCCACACGCTTGCGTTCGTTGTCAACCTGAATATTGCTAATTTTAGCAGGGCTTAAAGCTCTCGAGATCAACAAGTTAAGATTATCAGTCCACTGAATAACGTCGATATTCTCGTTTTCTAATTCTCTTACGATTGTATGAATTCTTGAACCTTTCATACCTACACATGCTCCTACTGGGTCAATGCGGTCGTCATAAGACTCTACGGCAACTTTGGCTCTTTCGCCTGGCTCACGTACAATTTTACGAACCGAAATCAAACCATCTAAGATTTCAGGTATTTCTTGTTCAAATAGACGCTCAAGGAATACTGGTGAAGTACGAGAAAGCGTAATGCGAGGAGTTCCGTTGTTCATTTCAACTTTATGAACTACCGCTTTAATACTTGTTCCTTTTCGTGGTCTATCTTTTGGTATTTGCTCAGTCTTTGGAAGTACTAATTCATTGCCTTCGCTGTCGAGACAAACTAATTCTTTACCTAAAATCTGATATACTTCAACGATAATAAGCTCCCCAACCAAATCTTTGTATTTGATGTAGAGCATTTCTTTTTCTAAATCTTTGATTTTTTGAATCAAAGTCTGGCGTGCAGTTTGCACAACACGACGACCAAAATCTTCTAACTTAACCTCATCGGCTACTTCTTCGCCGATTTCAAAGTCAGGTTGAATTTTTTGTGCTTCTGAGAGCATAATTTTATCAGTATCCCAAATATCCTCAGAATTATCGTCAACGATTTCACGTGTACGCCACATTTCTAAGTCGCCACTATCGGCATTGATGATCACATCAAAATTATGGTCTGAACCGAATTTCTTGCGAATCATTGTTCTGAAAACATCTTCCAAAACCTTGATCATGGTTGGTCGGTCAATGTTTTTTTCACGAGCAAATTCTGAGAACGATGCTATTAATTCTCCACTGTGCATAGCTTAGTATTCAATTAAGAATTAAGATGTTTCGCCATAGCGATTGAGAATGATTTTTGCGTAAAAACTTCAAAAATCAAATATTGCATCTTAATTTTTGTTCAAAATATTTTTAGTTACTAATTTTATTTGAAAGATATAATTACTTCTGATTGTTTAATATTTGCGAAAGAAATGACCAATGGCACAATTTCTTCGTTTTTCTTACGCTTTTTGTCTTCAATAATTGTGATTTGCTCAGCTTCTACGGCTTCTAAGACTCCTTTTATTTCAGTTCCATCATTTTGGATAACCTTCAGGCTACGTCCAATATTTTTACGGTACATTCTCTCTGATTTCAGCGGAAAATCTACTCCTGGAGACGATACCTCAAGCGTATATTTTTCGGGCATCATTTCGTCAATATCAGTACCCAATTGACGGCTAATGGCTGTACATTCATCAATTTTGATACCTTCATCGGAGTCAAGCAGAATCGTAACTTTACTGTGTACTTTCGATAACGATACTTTTATATCAACAATAAAAAATTTATCATTTTCGAGTAAAGGCTCTAGAAGTTGCTCTACTTTCTGTTTTACTTCGGTATTGGTATTCATATATTGTTTACTGGCAATTATATCGGTTACTGGTAAACTGATTTTCATTTGAGTAGGTATATTGGCCAAAAAGCCCTATTCTACTACTAGTTATTGTTGATAATGAAACAAGTTTACAAGAAAAAAAGGAGGGCTTCGCTCCTCCTTTTTCACAATTCTATCGCAAATATAGACAATTTTTAAATATTTTACAAATTTTATTAGATAATAACATTGCATCTTTTTAAAGTTCTATTCAAAACGACGAAGTTTTTTCTTAGATAGCTCATAAGCAACAATGGCAGGCACATAAAATGTAATATCAGCGGTAAATTTGGCTATAATTACTCCCAAAGAAACATCATTTAGCCAAACGGGCAAATAATACATCAAGGTTGGTCTTACGAACAAACTATCGAAAAACTCAGCAACTCCAAACTCTACGAATAATGCTCGAATATTCCGACCAAAGATTTTTAAAGTATATGGCTTATTTTTGTATGCTAATGCACGATTTGTTTGGAAAATATCAGTTAAAAGAATTGTTCCGAAATATCCAATATTACCCACCCAAGTACCTACCAAAGCAGTTGTGAGGTTATTCTTTGTGAGTTTATAGGTAAAAACCGATGAAGCTAGTGTCAGAATAATTGAGATTATTTCGGCAGGCAAATATCTTTTTATCCATTCGAAGACTTTGTTTTTCATAAACATATTAAATGTTGAAGTCACAAATCTCGTTTATTTTATGCTTTCAAACGAACTTAAATGTTAGTTTATCTGCTTTTTTATCGTATATGTTTCTGAAAGTCGAGTTTAGGTAGTAATTTTAGGCACAGAAATTGCCCCAACCCAACCATGCAGTTGATTAGAGAAATAATTAAACGTTTTTTATTCTTCCTGAATATATTGCTTGCAATCTATACTTTATTGGTATATCAGTTGAGCTATTCGGTAAGCGTAAAACATTGGTTGGCGGGTTTCTTGATGATGTCAATGCCTTTCGTTCTAGTTGCAAATCTTATTTTCTTTCTTATTTGGGCAATCAGGTTATCTCCGAGAGCACTTTTGTCTTTAATCATACTACTAATCGGCTATCCTTTCATCTTCCGAACCATTACATGGCATAATATTGATAGCCGTGATACCCGCAAAGGATTTAGTGTAATGAGCTATAATATGATGTGGTGCGATGCCGTAACCTATGTACATGAGCATGATACTACCAATGCGATTAATCTTGTAAAAAAGGCGGTTAGTATCGAAGCTGATATTAAATGCCTACAAGAATTATACAACTGGGATGGCTTTCCGCAGTTTAGAACAATTAAAAAATTTAGAGGGACTCATAAATATTATACTTATGTTCACTCAACACCTGGTAATGATCGCGGACAAGGAGAAATCGGACTGGCTATATTCTCTAAGTACCCTATTATAAGAAAACAAGAAAAACATTGGTCGATCAATCATAATGGCTTGCTATCGGCTGATATTGTCATAAAAAAAGATACGATTCGAGTCATAAATGTACAATTACGCTCGATGGGGGTGCGTGTCCAGAAAGTGCTTGAAGCCAAAGAAGATAAAGAATTAGCCAAAAAGGAAGCAAAAACTATTTATCACCAACTAAAAGGAGGCTTTGAAGACAGAGCGATTCAGGTAAAGGAACTAGAGAAATGGATTGAAGAAAGCCCGTATCCTGTAATGGTTTGCGGAGATTTAAATGAATTGCCTTACGGATTTGCCTACGGTAAAATTAGACAATATTTAAGTAATAGTTTTGAAGATGCTGGCCGTGGGTTTGGTTTTACCTATCATAAAAAACCAGGTTTTTTGAGAATCGACAATTTATTTTTTGATGAAAAAAAACTAGAAGTAAAGCGTTTTAAAACATTTTCGGAGATACCTTATTCTGATCATTACCCAATTTGGGGAGAATATTTAATTTTGAATGATTGAATGGTACAATGAGTGAATTTATAAGAACTTACCTTAAAAACAATCTACCTTTATTCTGAAAGGTTAAAATTATTGTCTTCACTCTACCATTCAATTATTCTATCAATCATTCATTATTTTAAAGCATGGAGAAAATTTATCAGATTGCCTTATCGAATGTCGATGGTGTAGGAAGTGTATTTTTCAGACAACTTATTAGCTATTGTGGCTCGGCTGAAAATGTTTTTAAAGCAAAAACTGATAAATTGCTAAAAATTCCGGGAGTAGGCAAAACTGTTATTGAAGGCTTAAAAAATAAGGAATTAATTACCGATGCCGAAAAAACGCTCAAAGAAGCTGAAAAACAAGGAGTTCAGCTTTTCTTTTCGACGGATAAAAATTACCCTTCTCGTCTAAAGCCACTTTATGATGCTCCTGCCGTTTTGTATTATCGTGGAACTTCATGTTTAGACCATTTTCGTTCGATTGGTATTGTTGGAACTCGCCAAGCAACTGATTATGGCAAAAAAGTAACCGAAAGCATTGTTGAACAATCAAAACCCTATAATCCACTAATAGTTAGCGGTTTAGCTTATGGAATTGATATTACGGCACACAAAGCGGCCATTGATTTTGGTTTACCTACAATTGCTGTAATGGCCAGCGGAATTGATATCATTTATCCTTCGCAACACGAAAAATACATTGAGCAAATCGTGGCTAATGGTGGCATTGTTTCTGAACATCCATTCGGGAAACAACCCATCAGAAATATGTTTTTATCTCGAAATAGAATTATTGCGGGGCTTAGCGATGCTTCCATTGTAATTGAGTCAGCCGCAAAAGGCGGTTCTTTGGTTACCGCCGAGTTTGCTAATAATTATCACCGGGAGGTTTTTGCAGTTCCTGGCACTTTAAATTATAAAACCTCCGAAGGTTGTAATAAACTCATTCAACAAAATAAGGCCAATATTTTCACAAAAATCGATGACCTCGTTGAGGCACTCAATTGGGACTTAGAAGAAAACCCTGATAATATCAAATTTAAGAAAGACGATGTTGATCTAAGCATGTTTACCGACGAAGAAGCTCAGGTGATTTCGCACCTACGCTCACACGGCGAAATGCAGATTGATGAGCTTAGTTGGCAAACACAAGTTCCCCTCAACCGACTGGCTTCGCTCCTACTCAATCTCGAATTTCAGGGCATCATTAAGGCAATGCCAGGCAAAAAGTTCGGCTTGAAATAATGTTAAATTTCATTTAACACAAAACGTTTTATGTTCAATTTGCGTTAATATGACTGTTATCATTGTTTATAATCAGTCAATTAAGTATTAAAGTGAAATCTCGTCTAAAACTTATTTTTGTATTCCTGACGCTTAGTACAGTTTTTGTTTCGTGCTTTAGTCGATGGATTTTGACCGAAAAAGAGTTGAAAGCTCATTACGCAAATCGGATTTCAAAACCCTTGTTTCACATCATAGAAAATGATTCAACAAAGCTTCACTTCGTAACTTTCGGAGTTGATACTGCTCAACCCGTATTATTCGTTCATGGAGCCCCAGGTTCGTGGGATGGTTACCTAAATTTATTAGACGACAGTTTGCTTCAACATAATTTTCATTTGATTTCAGTTGACCGCCCGGGTTACGGAAAATCTCAAAAACGCCCTAAGAAAAAGACGTACAGTTTAGAAGAGCAAGCAAAAAGTATCATTTTGGCCTTGAAAAGTAATCATTCAAACAAAAAAGCGATTGTAGTTGGGCGTTCGTATGGAGCTCCGGTGGCGGCAAAGTTGGCAGCGATGTACCCCGATAGAGTCGAAAAGATTATACTACTTTCACCAGCAATAGACCCCGATACTGAGAAGTTTTGGTGGTTTTCGAAGTTTGGAAAAGTCTTTTTGGTACGTTGGTTTTTGCCCGAACGCATGAACACCGCCACTGATGAAAAATACGCACATATAAAAGAGTTAAAAATACTCAAAAACGACTGGCAAAAAATCAATTCGGAGGTAACGGTAATGGCCGGAGGAAAAGATTGGATTGTGGACACAACAAATTTTTCGTTCGCAAAAAAGATGCTTATCGGAAAAAATGCTAAATTTATATTTATTCCCGAATCAGGTCATCTAATTTCAAGTTCAAGGCCCGATCTGGTGAAAAAAGAAATATTTAAGTAGTCCACAGACGATAGTCGATGGTCAATAGTAAACACTGTGGACAATGGACTGTAGACCGTGGACTAAAAAAATTAACCATTAACCAATCTTCTTTAACAACATGAAGCAACTCTTTATTCTATGCTCATTGGTAAGTGTGAGTATTTTTGCCCAATCGCCCAAAGACAAAATGCTCGAAAGTATTAGTAAAAAAGAAATGTATTATGGCGGAATTGCCAAACAAATCTGGAATTATGCCGAGGTAGGTTATCAAGAAACAAAAAGTTCGGCACTTTTGCAGGAAACTCTTAGTAAAGAAGGTTTTAAAATCGACAAAGGTGTGGCGGGAATTCCTACGGCCTTTACGGCAACATTTGGCGAAGGAAAACCAGTTATCGGTATCTTAGGAGAATTTGATGCACTTCCAGGATTATCACAGGATTCAACAGCTGACCAAAAATCAGTTGGCGGAATTGCTGGCCACGCTTGCGGACACCATTTATTTGGCACAGGATCGGCAGCGGCCGCAATTGCTGTAAAAGAATACATGAAAGCCAATAATATCAAAGGAACTATTCGTTTTTACGGAACACCTGCTGAAGAAGGTGGCTCTGGAAAAGTTTATATGGTTCGTGAAGGGCTTTTCAACGATGTTGATGCTGTGGTTCACTGGCACCCAATGTCGGTGAATAGTGCGAGTTTTGGTACATCGTTGGCAAATAAATCAGGAAAATTCCGTTTTTACGGTATTTCAGCCCACGCGGCAGCTTCGCCCGAAAAAGGCCGTTCGGCTCTAGATGGTGTCGAGGCAATGAACAATATGGTAAATATGCTCCGTGAACACGTGCCATCAGACACACGCATTCACTACGTAATTACAAATGGTGGCAAAGCACCAAATGTTGTACCCGATTTTGCGGAGGTTTATTATTATGCTCGTAGTCCACGCAGAACCGATGTAATGGATGTTTGGTCGAGAATCGAAAATGCAGCCAAAGGTGCAGCCATGGGAACTGGCACTCGTGCTGATTGGGAATTGACTGGCGGAACTTATGAATTATTGCCCAACGAAACTCTTGCACAGGTCATGCACGCAAATTTGACAAAAGTTGGTGGCTTTACATACACGGCTGAAGAAAAAGCATTTGCTGAAAAAATTGTCAAAAGCTTAGGCATTGAAAGTGTGAAATATGAAGATGCCACAGGCGTAAAACCGTTGGCGGCAGAAAAAAATGGTGGTGGCTCAACGGATGTTGGTGATGTAAGCTGGACAGTTCCGACGGTTGGAGTGATAACCGCCGCTTGGGTTCCTGGCACGCCTGCCCATAGCTGGCAAGCAGTGGCCGCTGGTGGCATGAGTATCGGAAGAAAAGGAATGGTAAATGCTGCTAAAACAATGGCTTTAACAATTACAGACCTTTTTGAGAATCCACAAATTTTAAAAGATGCAAAAGCTGAGTTCGAAAAAGCTCGTGGCACGAAAGAATTCAAATACCAAGCAATGGTTGGCGATAGAAAACCTGCTTTAGATTATAGGAAGTAAAAACCCTAAGCATTTAGAAATTGTAGATAAAGGAATGATGATTGAAGATTTTTGAATACTATACAATAATTCTGAAAATTTTTCAATTTGAAATCATCAATCGCCAATCTACAATATAAGTATAGAACTTTTAGCATGAAGGTTATACCAACTAACCGACTTTGTTTCTAGAAAAAAAATATAAAATATCGTGATAGAATCGAAAATCTATCACGATATTTTTTTTAGCTTTTCACTGATTTTTAGCTCTCTTAGTTTTTCCTCTATCTTTCTCATTATCAAGCTATTTAGTTGTTTATCTCTACAAATCACATCGTAACCTTTGGGTGTAAAAAGTGTCTTTTCAAAGTAAATAATCGCCCAATTTTCGATAGTATCTACATATAAAATTTGCCATTTGCTTGATAAAAGTGAAAGTAAGCCATTTCCACGCCATTCAAACGAAGTATTTTCAGTATTTAAGGGTTTATCAAAACCATTAATTGATTTGGTTCGACCATTTTGAGTGTATCTCACTTCATCAGTCAAACCCATAACTCCATCTCTTTCGGCCTTCTTGTAATTGAAAGTCGGATTGGTCTTATCACCTTTCAACCACATCGGGAAATTCGATAAAATGATATACCATTTCCCTTCAAGGGTTTGTAAATTAATCTTTTCGTTTGCCATTTGCTTATTATATTTTCAATGAAAATGAATTATCGACCTCGCCATTCTTTTGGTGTTAGATTTTTGTGCTTTCTGAATAATTTGTTAAAGTATGGAACATCGCCAAAACCACTCTCAAATGCTACCTGCTGGATTGGTAGGTCGGTTTTGTTGAGCAACCGACAAGCATATTGAAGCCTAAACTCAATCAAAACCTCAACGAAAGTTTTCTTGGTAATATTTTTAAAATACCGACAAAACGACGTTGGCGATAAATCAGCAATATTGGCAATTTGTTCGAGGGTGATTTCTTCTTTAAAATTTTCAATCAAATACGAAAAAACCTTTTGAAAACGTGCCGTCTCCGATTGATTATACTGATGCTCGAAAAAGAAATCATCGATTGTTATAATTTCAGTTGAATGACTCAGTATATCGAAGATTTCTAATAAGCCAGCGATTTTTTGTAAGGAAGTTTTATGCTGTAACGATACTATCCTTTCGGTGAGAATCTCTTTTGTTTTACCAATAATTTCAAAACCAGATTTCGATTTTTCTAAAAAAGCTTGTACTTTTTTCATTTCAGGTAATTCAACTATTCCTTTTCCTAAGAATAAGTCACCGAACTGTATCACAATGGCCGAAGCATTTTCATTCTCGATGGCTTGGTTAATCCAGCAATGTGGCAGATTTGCTCCTAAAAAAACTAAATCTCCTGCAAAAAACTCATGTACTTGTTGCCCAACGTAGCGTTGCCCCTCTCCTTTCAAAATTAAGGTTAATTCATACTCTGGATGAAAATGAAACGGAGCATCGAACTTCGGGACATCAAATTTTCGGAAAATAAATGAACTTGATTGTTCGGTATTTAATTGCTCAAAAACTGCTTTCATAGTTTCATTTTTGCATTCTTCGACTCAATTTTCAATAATCATGATAATATAAGACAATTATATGAAAAAAAACTCAAATCTCACTAAATAAAATTTATTCAACTTTGCATCAAATCTATCTTAAAGTAAGTTGTAGCCTTCAAAAAATGGAACCGCTACGGCGTACCGTGCTGATGACGCTGATTTGACTGATTTTCGCAGATAAAAGCAAAAATTAATTTAAAAATCAGCGTAAATCTGTATAAATCAGCGTCATCAGCGTTCTAATTTTACGATGAATTTTATAGGTTATAACTTAAATATATCTTAATAAATCTAAGCAATGAAAAGTCTATTAAACGAAACTTATCAGCTTCCAGTCGAAGCAATTGAGTTTTATCAAAAAAATCGCTATATCAAGCTAAAAAATGTATTAGATGCTGAAACATTGGCCTATTACGGCGAGGCAATTACCCGAAAAGTAAACGAAATCAATAAACAAGATAAGCCGCTCGACCAAAGAGATACTTACGGCAAAGCATTTTTACAGATTTTTAACCTCTGGCGTGAAGACGAAACCTGCAAAGAGTTTGTTTTGAGCAAACGTTTGGGTCAAATTGCCGCCGAATTAATGCAAGCCGATGGTGCAAGACTTTACCACGACCAAGCTCTTTTTAAAGAAGCTGGTGGTGGCATTACACCGTGGCACGCCGACCAGTATTATTGGCCGCTTAGTTCTGACAAAACCGTTACGGCTTGGATTCCGTTGCAGCCTGTTCCGCTCGAAATGGGGCCTTTAGAATTTAGTGCGGGTAGCCACGCCATTGTCGAAGGACGTGAATTGGCCATCAGCGACGATAGCGAGCAAAAAATTCAGCAAAAACTGCGAGTAACCGACTTTAAGCATGTAATTGAGCCGTATGATTTGGGCGAAGTAAGTTTCCATTCGGGTTGGGTTTTTCACCGTGCAGGGGCAAATAATACCGACCAAATCCGCAAAGTAATGACCATGATTTACATGGACAGAGATATGATTTTGAAAGAGCCAGAAAACGAAAATCAGAAAAAAGACTGGGAAGTGTGGTGTCCTGGTGCGAAAGTCGGTGAAGTGATTGATACTTACTTGAACCCCGTAATTTACAGCAAATGATACATTGCAAAGCCGCAGTTGCGGATGGAAAAGGTAGTTTTTCCATTCAAGAAATATCAGTTGCCGAGCCACAAGGCGATGAGGTTTTGGTCGAAATCAAAGCCGC
This sequence comes from Emticicia sp., assembly GCF_049241225.1. Lineage (NCBI taxonomy): Bacteria > Pseudomonadati > Bacteroidota > Cytophagia > Cytophagales > Leadbetterellaceae > Emticicia > Emticicia sp. The sequence continues at coordinate 745 of NZ_JBMLRC010000129.1, read as the reverse complement.
TGGAGTTTGCCATACCGACTGGGACTCTCAGTCGTGGGGTAAGCCTTTGGTCATGGGCCACGAAGGAGCAGGAATTGTAAAGCAAATCGGGGTAAATGTAAAATCGCTCAAAGTTGGCGATAAAGTCATGCTCAATTGGGCCATACCATGCTACGAATGCTTTCAATGCCAAGAAGGTAACCAGCACATTTGCGAGCGAAACTCGGCCGTAACGGCAGGTAATAAGGTAAGCGAAGGACACGCCACTTTTACCTCAACTACATTTAACGATACTCCAATCGAACGGGCCTTTAGTCTCGGAACGATGTCGGAATACACGCTCGTTCGAGAAGCTGCTTGTGTGAAAATGCACGTCGAAATGCCTTTTTCATCAGCGGCTATTGTGGGCTGTGGCGTAATGACTGGCTACGGTTCGGTTGTAAACGCAGCAAAAGTAAAAGCTGGTAGTTCGGTAGTGGTTTTGGGTACGGGGGGGGTTGGGTTGAATGTGATTCAAGGAGCGAGGATTTCGGGTGCTGGTAAAATCATTGCCGTAGATATTAATCCGTTAAGACTCGAAATGGCCAAAGAATACGGTGCAACGCACACGGTGTTGGCAGAAAAAAATGATAAAGGCTTGACCGAAGCCGCCAAGGTTGTAAAATCTATGACAAACGGACGAGGAGCTGATTATGCCTTTGAGTGTACTGCTATTCCTGAACTTGGGGCTGCTCCGTTGGCGATGGTTCGCAATGCAGGCATGGCC
>NZ_JBMLRC010000128.1:0-1036 GCF_049241225.1 Emticicia sp. | reverse complement strand
AACGTGGTACTCAAAACAAAACTCACGAAAATATAAGTGGAGTTTGGATTGTGAAGGGCCCCGAAAAAAACCACGAAAAGGCCATCAAGAATCTGATGAATGACCCAGAAATTATAGAATTTGATTTCTGATTCCAACCATTCGAATACTTTTAGAATCATTGTAGTATAAACAGAAAATTTTTAATTTTATGAAAATGCTATCAATTATCATGTTATCAATCTTGGTAAATACTTGCACTAAAGAAACCGAAGATAGTGCAGCCCCACTCATTGAAGCTAGTGCTATTGTCTTTAATAATAATTTACCCGTTGATGGATGTGCCGAGCATATCGCATTTGTGGATGCAAAAGGTGACTTAATAAAAGCGGTATTACCAACTGCAGCCAGCAGTAGCATGTTTAAAAATTTGATAAATGCAGAAGTTGCGAAACTCCCCGCAAATACCTATTCAGGAAACCTCGAAATTCCGGTAGTACTAACTTACAGAAATACCCAAGAAAAAGGTGAATTGGAGTGTGGTTGGGGAAAAAAAACGACAGTCGAACTCATTGAAATTGTAAAAATCACGAAAAAATGAAAGCTTATTTTTTAATAATTACTATGCTATCTCTGATGGCTTGCCAAATTGAAAATACTATTGAGCCAACATCGAATAAACTGGATGGTCAATGGCAGCTTATGAAAACTACAGTTGGGTACCCAGCACCGAATAGTCCTACTGAAATAAAAGTTACTAATACTGAAATTATTGAGTTTAATACTTCTAGTAAAACATTTACTCGTTCACTCAATGGGAAAGTTGTAGAGAAAACCGACTTTGAAATTCAAGCATTAGCATACAATGGTTCGGAGCCCCGCGAAGCTATTGTTTTTCCTAAAAATAAAAACTATGCTTTTATAACCTATGATGACAATAATTCGACCATTATTCTCTACGAAAAAACACCAATTGGGGTAGTTTTAGCCGATGGCAATAGTTATCATTATCAGAAAGTGAAGTAATATTTTATATTTTGCAGCTTATTTAATAAAT
>NZ_JBMLRC010000127.1:0-12399 GCF_049241225.1 Emticicia sp. | reverse complement strand
TTGCCGCAGGCTTGAAACTTGGTTTAAAAACAGGTTTAGGCTTTGGCGTTTCGGCTGTTGCTTCTTCTGCTTTTACTTCCTGACTATCAACTATTTCCGATGGTTTTGAGGAAGGTTTGAAACTTGGTTTAAAAACAGGCTTAGGTTTTGGCGTTTCAGCTGTTGCTTCTTCTGCTTTAATTTCTTGTGTCTCAGATGTTTCTGCCGGTTTTGCCGCAGGTTTGAAAGCTGGTTTAAAAACAGGCTTTGGTTTAGGAACTTCAGATGCTGGAGCTTCTGGTTCTTTGTTTTCAATTTTACTCTCTATTACTGTTTCGTCCGATTCTTTTACCGCTGGCTTCACAGCAGGTTTGAATGCTGGCTTGAAGGCCGTTTTCGGTTTTGGTGTTTCTGCTGTGTTTTCGGTCGGAGCGGTAGTTGTAGCAGTTGCTGGACTTTTCTTCAAAGCCTCTTTTTCTTCTAAGTATTGTTCGTATAACTTACGTTTTTTATCTGCTTGCTCGGCGGTAAGGTTTGAGAATTCAAAATTTAATTGTGTAATATCAACTACACTGAAATCATAATCATTGGTCATTGTCAAACATTCAGTCGGACACACAGTCGTGCAAAGTCCGCAGAAACAACATTTGGCCATATCAATATCAAACTTCGCTGCATAAAGCCTAATTGGCGAGCCATCAGAAGCATAACTGATAATCTCAGAAGACTTAATGGGTTCAATATCAATACAATCAACTGGACATACTTTCGCACATTTATCACACACAATACAGTCATCAATCTCGCAGTCGAGTTGATAACGGCCGTTGTCTGGCACGGGTAAAGTCTGATGAGGATATTGAAGCGTAACGATACCCGTTTGCAAATCGAAATAACTCGAATCTTCCATTGCATACGGTTGTCGGCTTCTACGTGCTTGCCAAAAGTGTCTGAGCGTTAGGCTCATACCTTTGAGAGTTGTTCTTATTCCTCGACTGATATTTTTAAAATAAGCGGACATTCAGTGTGTTTTTCGGGTCACAATTATTTGATTTCTGCAAAGATAACCTCAAAATTGTAATAATAGTCTATCTTTTTAGTATGATAAACAATAAATTTCACTTCAAAGTTTGTGCCTAAGTCTATTTTGGCAGATTCTATGAAATAAGTTTGAGGTGAATTGCTTAACTTTGTACGAAATTTAGAGGATAAAAACCTTTCAAGCAATGCAACAAACCTTGAGTCTTACCTTAGAGCCGGAGATTGCTCTCGATGATGCCGTTCTGCGTCAACATATTCAAAAAACATATTTAAAGACGATTGATGAAGATTTTTCAATCAGAAAAATGCGTCAGTCGATTGATGCTCGAAAAGGGCAAGTGAAGATTAATCTCGAAGTAGAAATATATGCTGGTGAAGTTCCACCACCCGAAATGGAATTTCGGAAAGAATATGCCGACGTGACCAACAAACCACAGGCAATTATAGTAGGAGCGGGGCCTGCTGGAATGTTTGCAGCTCTGCGTTTGATTGAACTGGGAATTAAACCGATTTTGCTCGAAAGAGGAAAAGATGTACGTGCCAGAAGACGAGACTTGGCGGCGATTAATAAAGACCACGTAGTAAATCCCGAATCGAATTATTGTTTTGGTGAAGGCGGAGCAGGAACTTACTCTGACGGAAAACTTTATACCCGTTCAAAAAAACGAGGTGATGTTCGTCGAATTTTGGAGATTTTGGTGGCCCATGGTTCAACGAGTGAGATTTTGTTTGACGCTCATCCACATATCGGAACCAATAAATTACCCAACGTAGTTGCCGATTTACGTGAAAGCATTTTGAAAGCAGGCGGCGAGGTGCATTTCGATACAAAAGTTGTTGATTTTGTATTGGTCAATGGTGAGATGAAAGGCGTAATAACCGCCGATGGTAAAGAAATATCTGGGCTTGGGGTTATTTTAGCAACTGGCCATTCGGCAAGAGATATTTTTGAATTACTGCATCAAAAGGATATTCTGATTGAAGCCAAACCTTTTGCGATGGGGGTCAGAATCGAGCATCAACAAAATTTGATTGATACACACCAATACCATCGTCCAGAACGTGGGCTGTTGCCTGCCGCCTCTTACAGTTTGGTGGCTCAGACCTACTATAAAAATATTCAGCGTGGTGTCTTTAGTTTTTGTATGTGTCCGGGTGGATTTATCGTGCCTGCTGCTACTGCCGAAGGTGAATTGGTCGTAAATGGTATGTCGCCATCTCGTCGAGACTCAAAATATGCCAATTCGGGGGTTGTGGTTGCTATTAACGAGATTGATTGGCAAAAATATAAGCATTTAGGCCCACTGGCCGGACTTCAATTACAGAAAGACGTTGAGCAAAAAGCCTTTAAATTAGCCTCAAATACTACAAATATAGCCCCCCTTCAGGGGCGGGGGGGCTGTCAATTTGCTCCTGCCCAACGTTTAAATGATTTTCTTTCGGGCAAAATCTCTCATGAACTTCTGCCAACTTCTTACCAACCAGGCTTGGTTTCGATGGATATGGTCGAGGTTTTACCCGATATTATTGCCCGACCACTGCAAGAAGGTGTACGAGAATTTGGTAAAAAAATGAAAGGATACGTAACGAATGAAGCTCAGTTGATTGGTATTGAAAGCCGAACTTCTTCGCCAGTTCGTATTCCACGAGATAAAGAATCACTCGAACACTTACAAATAAAGAGATTATTTCCGTGCGGCGAAGGTGCTGGTTTTGCGGGTGGAATAGTTTCGGCGGCGATGGATGGCGAGCGATGTGCTGAACAACTGGTTAGGATATATGGTTAGGTTATGAATGAAGGTTTTTTCATTTAGGGTCAATTTTTTATAACAAAATTGCTAAATATATTTTCGTCATTCGTAAATCGTCATTCGTAAATATTTTTTGTATCTTGCCATGAATATCTGATTTCATAGCACTTGACCAACACCTAAAACCGTGAATTTTGCTGACTTTACAAATACACTCATCAAACGGCTTTCTGAGCAACCTTTACCGGGTCATGACACCATCATGCAAAAAATGTCGCCATACCGACTCAAAGTAAAGATTGAGCCCAATGCCAGTACTCGTCGAAGTGCTGTTTTGATGATGTTCTATCCTAAAGGAGAAGACATTTTTATGCCTTTGATTTTACGTCCGCAATATGATGGTGTACACGGTGGGCAAATGGCGTTTCCGGGCGGAAGAGTAGAGCTAAAAGATAAAGATATTCAAGCAACGGCCTTGCGTGAAGCTCAAGAAGAAATAGGTATAAAAGCTACTGACGTAAAAATTATTAAAAATTTGACCGAACTATTTATACCGCCTTCAAATATGTTTTGTCAGCCAGTGGTTGGTTATATGAATTCACGCCCCGATTTTTATCCCGACGAACGTGAAGTTGCTGGAATTTTTGAAGTATCAATTTCTGAAATCCTTGACCCATCAATCGTTCAAGTACGAACCGTGGAGACTCGTGGCGTAAAACTCGAAACACCGTGTTTTGTGATTCAAGAACAAGTTGTTTGGGGGGCAACCGCTCTGATGATTGCGGAGTTAATCGAAGTTTTGAAATAAGTTTTTGTATCAAATTTCGCTATATATTTATATATTATCTACAAAAAATACTTTTTAGTGTCAATTTGACAATTAAACGCTGCTTTTTTGCATATCTTTGTTTGTAAAAAAGAAACTTGTCTTTTTACAAATAATAAATAGTTATTGGTTTCTGAATTTTAACCCCATCCTACATTTTTTAAAATGAAAAAAGTTATTTTGCTTTATGCACTCTTGCTGAGTGCTTTGGGGGTACAAGCCCAAAAACGAGTATTGGTATTTTCGCTCACAAGAGGTTTTCACCACAATTCAATCAAAGAAGGAAATCAGTATTTTCTTGAATTGGGTAAAAAACAGGGTATTGCGATTGATACAACAACCGACGCTTCAAAATTTACCGAAGAGAACCTCAAAAAATACAATGCTGTTGTGTGGCTAAGCACTACTGGTGATGTATTAAACCCTGCTCAACAGGCTGATTTTGAGCGTTATATTCAAGCTGGTGGTGGTTATGTAGGTATTCACTCGGCTACCGATACCGAATATCAGTGGCCGTGGTACAACGATTTAGTTGGCGGGTATTTTGCAAGCCACCCGGGCGGAAAAGTATCAAATGTGCAAAAAGGTAAGATGATAACGCTCGACAAAACATTTCCAGCTTCAGCACACTTTCCTGAAACATTTGATAAAACTGACGAATTTTACGATTTCAAGTCTTTGAAAAAAGATATTTTGAAGTTTATCGTAAAAGTTGATGAATCGAGCTACCAAATGGGTAGAATGGGTGAGTTTCACCCGATGGCTTGGTACCATGAATTTGATGGTGGAAAAGCTTTTTATTCGAGTTATGGACACACACCTGAAACTTTCAGCGAGCCTTTAATGACCGAACACTTTTGGCAAGGTTTGAAATGGGCAATGGCCGAAAAATTAGATTATTCAAAAGCTAAAACTCAAAGAGCCCCCGAAGAAAACCGTTATGAGAGAACTATCTTAGCGAGTAACCTCGACGAGCCAACCGAATTGGCCACCATGCCAAATGGAAAAGTAATATTTGTTGAGCGTAAAGGATTGGTAAAAGTTTGGAATCCTACAACCAACAAAGTGAAGGTTGTTGCACAAATGCCCGTCTACACAAAATTCGAGTATGGTTTGATGGGCGTTGGAATCGACCCAAATTTTGCTCAAAACAACTGGGTGTATTTCTATTATACGCCAAACGAGAGCCGTGAAGCTACGAAAGACAATTTTTTATCAAGATTTGAGTACGATAATCAGAAAGATACAGTAGTTTTTTCTTCGGAAAAAGTAGTGTTCAGAGTGCCCGTAAAGCGTGATGAATGTTGCCATACGGGTGGTTCGATTGATTGGGATGCGAAAGGAAACCTTTATTTGTCAACTGGGGATGACACAAACCCTTTTGCTTCCGATGGCTATGCTCCAATAGATTTTCGTGATGGTCGTGATGGTTGGGATGCTCTTCGTTCATCAGGAAGTACTAACGATTTACGCGGTAAAGTTCTCAGAATTACACCTCAAAATGATGGAACATATACGATTCCAGAAGGAAATTTATTTAAAGTTGGAACAGAAAAAACTCGTCCCGAAATCTATGCAATGGGTATGCGTAACCCGTACAGAATTGCGGTAGATAAGCGTAGTGGCTATTTATATTGGGGCGATGTTGGTCCGGATGCAGGAAAAGGAAATGATAAGCGTGGCCCCGAAGGCATCGTAGAGTTTAACCAAGCACGTAAGCCAGGTTTCTTTGGTTGGCCGATTTTTACAGGACCAAATTTTGCCTACAATCATTATGATTTTGCTAAAAAAGAATCAGGCGAGAAATACAATGCCTTAGCTCCCATCAACGATTCGCCGCATAATACAGGTTTAACTGAGCTTCCTCCTGCACAAAAAGCTTGGATTTATTACGGCTACGGAGAATCTAAGCTTTATCCAGAGTTTGGTAAAGGTGGCTGTAATCCGATGGCGGGGCCAGTTTATTATTCAGAAGATTACGATAAACACCCGAAAAAATTGCCGAGTTATTTAGACGGAAAATTCTTTGCTTACGAATGGATGCGTGACTGGATTTACTTGATAAGCATGGATAAAGATGGAAATTATGCGGGTATGGAGCGTTTTATGCCAAATACGAAGTTCTATCACCCGATGGACATGGCTTTCTCGAAAGATGGTCGTTTGTTCGTGTTAGATTATGGCATGAACTGGTTTGCTCAAAACGAAGAAGCTACGCTTTCGGTCATTGAGTATAACTACGGTAATCGCAAGCCAGTTGTGGTGGCAAAAGCTGATAAAAAAGCAGGTGCAGCACCATTAACAGTAGCTTTTTCATCAGCAGGAACGATGGATTATGACAAAGATGCCTTGAAATACTCGTGGAATTTTGGAAAAGGAATTCCAGCCAGCACACAACCAAACCCAAAAGTTACTTTTGCCAAACCCGGTGAATATAATGTAGTTTTGACAGTTAGCGATGGTGCAGGAAACAAAGTAAATCAGGAAGTAAAAGTGAAAGTAGGTAATGCCGAACCAAAAGTTAATATTGCGGTGAAGAGCAATAAAACTTTCTTCTTTGATGACGAAAAAATTGATTACGAAGTAAGCGTTGCTGACAAAGAAGATGGTACAACTGCCAAAGGTATTGATGCTGCCGATGTAGTTGTGAATATTAATTATTTGGAAGGTTACGACAAAACAATGATTGAGCAAGGCCACAAAGAAAACATGAACTTTGCGGCAGGAAAGCGTTTGATTGATTTGAGCGACTGTAAAGCTTGCCACTCAATCGACAAGAAGTCTATTGGACCAGCTTACATTGATATTGCTAAAAAGTACCGTCGTGGACAAACAGCTATTAATCAATTAGCTGAGAAAGTAATCAAAGGTGGTGGCGGTGTATGGGGCGAACAAGCAATGGCCGCTCACCCACAAATTTCACTATCCGATGCCCGTGATATGGTTGATTATATTCTTTCTTTGAATGATAAAAAGAAAGCCTCGCAACCAATCAAAGCAGCTTACGAAACTGCGGCACATAAAGGTAAAAAAGATGGTGCATACATCATTCAAGCAACTTATACCGACAAAGGTGGTAAAGTAATTGGGCCTTTAACAAATACCGAATCGGTAGCTCTCCGCAGCTCAAAAGTTAAAGCAAATACCTATGATGATGCTAAAGCAATTGGTAAGTTTAATGTAGAAGCATTGGGTGGAGAAGTGGCTATTGCGAGCGAAAATGGCAGTTATTTAGGTTTCAAAAACATTGACCTTACTGGTGTGAAAGGACTTTCGATTGGAGCATTTTCGCAAAAAGGACAAAGCGTTGGTGGAAAAATAGAGGTTCGTAGTGGCTCGCCAACTGGTACTTTATTGGCCGAAGGAGATGTTTCTGACTCGAATATGACACCATTGAAAGTGAATATCAGTGCTACTGGCCAACAAAATCTTTATTTTGTATTCAAAAATCCAAGTGCAGAAGGTAAATCGTTATTTGCCATCAGTACGATTGATTTCTTGAATAAGTAAATTTTGAAAGTATATTGTTAATTAGAAAAGCCTTGTTGAATAATTCAGCAAGGCTTTTTGGTTATTTGTTAAAACGTTAAAGTTTGATTCAGATTTCTGCTGATTCAATTTTGATATTTTACTTCACAAACTTCCGCCAACCCAAATAAATCAAAGCAAAAAGTATAGCGAAAATGCCCAATAAATATTGAAATGGTAAATACGAAAAAACAACAATTCTGATTTTTTCGAGCAACCACATCAAAAACATGGTGGCAAAAAGCATAAACCATAGTCCAGAAATTTTATCAAAACCCGGTACGAGCGATAAATCAACATTTCTGCGAATCACAAAAATCGTTACGACCATCACGATAATTGGCAAAATTTGCAAGTAAACATCGGTTTGCATGACATCGCCTCTCTGAAATAAAAAGAAGTAAGCATTTAAAGCCACAGCAAAGATTCCTGGAACACTCACCGAATAAATCAAAGTAGCATATAGATATTTCCACGGTGAAAGGTGCCCTTCTCCTTTACCCAAAACTCCCGCAATAATTGCGGCAATTGGAATGATTAGAAAGTAAAAAAGTATGAAATTGGGGTTTTCGCCGATATGCTGAAAGAGTTCTCGTAAGGTCATTGTTGACTTTGATTAAGCAGATTTATTTGATTGATTTTTGACAAATGTAAAAATATTTGGACAGTTTTTCGATATCTTATCTTAAATCAGTAAATTTATTCACTATGATTTTATGAAATTAATATACGAAAAATGAGTACATAAACTTAGTTATTTATCGTAATTGACCACAGAATTTTGAAATATTAAATGTTTAGAATATATTTTTTTAGATATTTGTTAATCTCTCTTTCTGCATATCTTGTGCCAAATGTCATTTATGTGGCTTTTATAAGATATATATATACCAATAACAAATCTGCACATCAGTCTCTACTGATAGGTAAACGCTATTCCACCTTCAAGGAGGCATAATTGTAATTAAATTAAAAAAACATTTTTATGATAGTATATATATATTCAATATTCTTTTTTATTATTCCTCCGAAAATAACAATACCTTGTATCTCTATTAGTAGTGGTGATAATAAGCCAGTACCCTACGTAACCGTAAAAAGAAAAAATAAAGCTGAAGGATTATTCGCTGATGAAAATGGCAGATTCTGCTATGAAAACCTTAGTCTTGGTGATACTCTTCAATTTAGTGCTGTTGGTTTCCAAACAATTGAAAAATCGTATCAAGATTTACTTATCTCCGAAAAGGTTGTCTTGGCTGAATATATCATGAATCTTGAGGAAGTGGAGGTGAAAAAGCAGAGACCTAAAACTACTATTATTGGTAATTACCGAAAAGGGAAGCTGAGTTATAACAGCTATGCACCTAATTCATTACTGGCATTAGCTTCCTTTATCGAGAACTCTGAGGGTATTTCTGGAATTTTAAAAAATATAAAAGTTGGTGTTTTTCATGATGATTTTGCATTTCGTTTGAGACTTAGATTCTTTAGAAATACAACTGATAATTTACCTGATAAAAGAGATTTAGTCTTAGAAAATATTATAGTTGATACAAAAGTAAAAAGCCAGTTTGTTGAAATTGATTTAGAAAAATATGCGATTCCATTTGAAAAAGATGGTATTTGGCTTAGCATAGAATCGATTGGTAAATTTGATGAGAATAATATTCTCATACCAAATAAAATGGGTAAGTTTGGTAAAGCAAACTATAATAAAAATGCAAAAATTAAGTTCATAGATTCTTTGTCACCATATGTTAAATATGTAAAAACAAAGTCTTTAATTCCTCCATATATGAAGACGTGGGAAAATAGGTGGACTCGAATTTTTAAAAATGAAAAATCAAACTATGCAATGATGCTTGATTTAAACATTTTATATTAGAAGTTATCGAAAACAGAAAAATCCCCCCAAATGGAGGGACTCTTCGCACTCAAAAAAAGGTACTCAACTATTAAATAATTTTGAAGCCAACCGTAAACTGCCAGCCTTTGTCTTTAAACTGATTATTGCTCATATTCAGTGCCGAAACCTCCGATAAACTTCCTACTTTTCTTAAATCAAGATTGATACCCAAGATTTTTACACCAACACCCAACTGATAACCAAATGAAGCATTTTTGATAGCATCATCGTTTGAAGTAAGGTCTTTCAGTGCATCTTTGAGTTTTTGGTCTTCCGAGAGTTTAAATGTTGCTACAGGCCCAGCATTGACTCTAAAAATCTTTAAAACCTTAAATCCTACCAAAACTGGTACATCAAGATTACTGTACGAAAACTTAACTTTTCCTACATTCTGAATATCAATCGTGCCGCCTTTCTGTGCTAACAAAAGTTCGGGTTGAAGAAATACTTTATCTCCAAAGCGAGTCCAGATACCTGCCACATAGCCAGTTTTTGTATCGTAACTTTGAGAAATATTTTTACCAAGCGAACCAGCATCAGTATAAACTTGGTTGAAGGTAACACCACCTTTGATGCCCAATTGAAATCCTTTTTGAGCGAAAGTATTAGTAAACAGGCCGAATAATAAGAAAAGAGTAAAAACCGAGATTTTTTTCATGTTAGTTTTTGTTAAATGAGTAGTAAACGTAGAAAAAAATAGAGATACGTTCATAAATAAATTAAGTAAGGAATTGGATAAATATAATTGATAATTTTGCCAACAGCTAAATAACTAACATTGGTTAATTAACTTACTGTGGACTTGTCGACTATTGACCATGGACTACTTATATTGTTTTTAGATTAATTAGGTAAAAAATCGTGCCATGCGTGAGCAAGAACTTTATCTTTGACGGTTTTGAGGAAATAACGTAGATTATTCGCAAATTCGTATTTTATTAACGAAAGATTAACAAATTTGTAGAGCAATGGCATCGGCCATCCGATTTCAAAATTGCTTATTTGAAAAATAAATAAATGGCAAAAATTAAAACGGCATATTTCTGCCAAAGTTGTGGATTTAGTTCACCAAAATACCTCGGTCGATGTACTTCATGTGGAGAATGGAACACAATGGTAGAAGAAGTATTGGCTAAAGAAGAACCTGAAAAAGGTAATTGGAAATTTACCTCGTCGGGTACACCACGCACCGCTAACAAACCAAAAACGCTCACCGAAATCACAACTCAAGAGCGTTACAGAATCGTAACCGAAGATGATGAACTCAACCGAGTGCTTGGCGGTGGAATCGTACCTGGCTCATTGGTTTTGATTGGTGGCGAACCTGGAATTGGTAAATCTACGCTCATGTTACAAATTGCTTTGAGCCTAAAAGATTATACAATTCTCTATGTGTCGGGCGAAGAAAGTGAGCAGCAGATAAAAATGCGTGCAGAGCGAATGCAATACGTGAATGACAAGTGCTATATTTTGAATGAAACTTCGACAGATAATATTTTTCGTCAAATCGAACTCACCGAGCCGGATATCGTGATTATTGACTCGATTCAGACCTTAAATTCGCCACTCATTGAGTCAGGTGCAGGAAGTGTTTCGCAAGTAAAAGAATGTACTGCCGAGTTAATGAAATTCTCGAAAGAATCTGATACACCCGTAATTATGATTGGGCATATCACAAAAGATGGAGGTTTGGCTGGACCGAAGGTGCTTGAACACATGGTCGATACCGTTTTGCAGTTTGAAGGCGACCGCCACATGACTTACCGAATTTTGCGTACAACCAAAAATCGTTTCGGTAGTACTTCCGAACTCGGAATTTACGAAATGCAAGGCACTGGACTTCGCCAAGTAAGCAATCCATCCGAAATCTTGATTTCGCAGCGTGAAGAAGATTTGAGTGGTATCACTATTGCCGCCATGCTTGAAGGAAATCGCCCACTTTTGATTGAAATTCAGTCGCTCGTGAGTGTGGCAACCTACGGAACTCCCCAACGAACCAGCAATGGTTTTGATAGCCGAAGAACGCAAATGTTATTAGCAGTTCTCGAAAAAAGAGGTGGTTTTAGACTTGGAACACAAGATGTTTTTTTGAATATTGCGGGCGGTTTAAAAGTAGAAGACCCAGCCATTGATTTGGCGATTTGTGTTTCAATAGTTTCATCTTACGAAGACATCAGCGTGCCGAGTTCGTGTTGTTTTGCGGCCGAAGTTGGTCTGGGTGGCGAAGTTCGTGCGGTCAATCGTATCGAAAATCGCATTTCGGAAGCTGAAAAGCTGGGTTTCAAGAAAATCTTTGTTTCAAAATACAATCTTAAAGGCTTAGATACAAAACAATACAAAATTGATATTTTTGCAGCCAGTAAGCTCGAAGAAGTGTTTAGTGAGTTGTTTGGATGAAAAAAGTCCACTGTCCACAGTCGGCAGTCCATAGAAATTGATAACCGTTGACCGTCGTCCATCGACTATTGACTAAAATGTACTACATAGAAAACGAATATTTAGAAGTCGGAATCGACCCCAAAGGAGCAGAATTAGTGAGTCTTTACCACAAAGGCCACGATTTGGAATATATGTGGGATGCCTCCCCGGCATTTTGGGGGAAATCTTCGCCTGTATTATTCCCGATTGTGGGAGGTTTAAAAGATAATTCTTACACTTTTGAAGGAAAAATCTACAATTTACCACGTCATGGTTTTGCCCGTGATATGTTTTTTGAAATAGAAGACCACTGGGATGACGGCATAAGTTTCCTACTTCGCTCTAACGAAGACACGCTCAAAGTTTATCCATTCGAGTTTGAATTTCGCTTGGTTTACGAACTTTACGCTAATTTGCTTAGTGTAACTTATCATGTAACTAATTTGGGTGAAAAAGATATGTATTTTTCGGTAGGTGGACATCCAGCTTTTGCCGTTCCACTCGAAGAAGGTCTAAGCTACCAAGATTATTATTTAGAATTTGAAGAAGAAGAGAACTTGAAACGTTGGCCGTTAAGTTCGCAAGGATTGATTCTGGATGAGCCCGAAGCCATTTTCGAGCAAGCACTAATTGATGATGAATTGGTCGAAATCGAAACTAAACTTTTACCTTTGACCAAAGAGTTATTCTACCAAGATGCACTGGTTTTCAAACAATTAAATTCTTCTACGGTAACGCTAAAATCCGATAAAAGTGAGCATTCACTTCGCTTTGATTTTGCAGGATTTCCATTTCTTGGTATTTGGGCAGCCAAAGATGCCGATTTTGTGTGCATCGAACCGTGGTGCGGCATTGCCGATTCGGTCAGACATTCACAAGAATTAACGGAAAAAGAAGGTATCAATATTCTACCCGCAGGCGATGTATTCGAGCGTGCTTGGGCGGTGAAA
>NZ_JBMLRC010000126.1:0-1674 GCF_049241225.1 Emticicia sp. | reverse complement strand
CATCACAAAAAATAGCCCGAACAATGTTGTGCGGGCTGTTTGTGTTGATTTAGGTAGGTGGGTAGTTTATTTTTGAGTAGAAAATTCAGGTAAAGTTTTCATTAATTTGGTTAATTTGATATTGTTTTCACTTTGCCTTTCTTTGTTATTCAGATTATTATTATAATGCAGAAATAGATAATAGAATACTATTCTGTTGTAATTATCGAGCCTTTTATCTGCAATTATTTGAAGAATTTTTTTCTCAACTTTGTCATAATCTTTACTTTCTGATAAAGCTCTTCCTATTCGACTTACATCACCAAAATAATGATTGTTACTCGGATTATTGATTTGCAGACAAATTCCAAAAACTAAATTTATAACATCGATATCTAATACTTCAAGTTCTTTTATATATGTTTTTCTTTGTCCCCAAGCATAATTTCCATCACTCATCCTGTCAAAATTATCGTTCATAATATTTAAGTGTGAACGAAGAAATATATTCCAATTTGCCGTTTCTGCAGATAGTTTTGCAATATTAAAAGCATGTATTCTTGGGCTTACATCTTGGCTACAACCTCCAACAACTATTCGATTTCGTTTGAGTTCAAGTTCTTTTTTCTTCGATAAGTAGCGACCTACATATTCCTCAAATTCATCGTTTGTTCCACCTTTAGTAATTACTTCATCAAAAGTATCTCTTAGTAATAAATCAAATCTCTTATCATTTTTTTGCAAACTATCTACACGAGTAAGTCTTACAGTCGCCCATTGTTGTTGTTCTTTCCAAATTTTTTCTTGCTCAAATTGGTCTTTTACTATTTTGTATGCGGGTCTATTTGTTGATTTATGAATATACTCAATAAAATTTTCTACTTTGCTTGATTCATCATTGTAAAACCGAATACTACTTCTCTTTGCTGTTTCTGAAAATATTTGAGCAGATGTATCAACCATACAATCAGAATACTGAATCATTCGTGAATACTCAAAAGGTAATACTTGCTGTGTGAATTCTTCTAAGATATAAAATGCTAAAATCCACTCAGTGGAATATTCTTCTTGATTTAGATATTCATAAACCCATTTTCCTTTAAGAGGTTGTTGGTATTTATCAATCTCTTCTTCGAATATAATATTCTCTCCTCTTTTGCCATCTAAACATACACTGCTAAAGGAAATTCGCTTTATTTTATCATCATTAGTGTACTCAGACTTTAAAATGATTACGTTTGTCTTAACTTCGGCTTTCTTGTATTTTTGTATAAAATCAGAGTAGGAAATATTGGCATCAATATCCTTTTTAGCTTCTTTGGCATTCTTATTTTGCAACGATATAAAATTCGCTTTTGCTTGGTGTTTGGAAAGATATAGTTTATTTGGTTCACAAATTTTAAATTTGAGATTGAGCGAATCAACAATAAATCTTAATTGTGTTATAGTTTGGTCAGAATAAATCAATCCATTTGAGTAATTACTAAATTCTGTATTTTGAGAAAAGCTTGTTGTTATGAAAAATAGCAATGGAATAATTACGACCAGTGCGTAATTGCTCAGTATGATGGTTAAGTGTTTCATAAGATTTGTAATTTTTTAAACAGGTTTTACATTTCTATATAAAACCTGTTTTGTTGTATTTATACAAATATCTAATCATCAAGTCTAAAAAAAACAGGAATTGTAAATTTT